>DAIOWH010000002.1:0-124663 GCA_036758585.1 Planctomycetia bacterium | reverse complement strand
CGCGACAACACGCTCGCGATCACCGGCACGGCCGAGCCACTCAGCCGCGTTACCGTTTTCTTCAACGGTGTGGTTGAAGGGACGACGATCGCCGGCGCATCGGGCGCCTGGTCGTTCGCCGCGAATGCCAAGGCCGACGGCGTGTACACGATCACGGCCTCGGCCCAGGACGCCGCGGGCAACAGCGGCGAGTTGTCCAACGAGTGCATGGTGACGATCGACACCACGGCGCCAACCGCCACCATTATCACTGGGTTCTCGGACGATACCGGCGTGGTCGGCGACAAGATCACGCGCGACAACACGCTCGCGATCACCGGCACGGCCGAGCCGCTCAGCCGCGTCACGGTGTTCTTCGACGGCGTGATCGAGGGAACGACCGTCGCCGACGCATCGGGCGCCTGGTCGTTCGCCGCGAGTGCGAAGGCCGACGGCCTGTACACGATCACGGCATCGGCCCAGGACGCCGCTGGCAACAGCGGTGAGTTGTCCAACGAATGCATGGTGACGATCGACCGCGCCGCGCCAACCGCAACTGTTATCACTGGATTCTCGGATGATACGGGCGTCGGTGGCGACAAGCTGACGAGCGACGACACGCTCACGATCGCCGGCACGGCTGAGCCGCTTAGCCGCGTCACGGTGTTCTTCGACGGCGTGGTCGAAGGGACGACCACCGCAGACGCATCGGGCGCCTGGACGTTTGCCGCGGGTGCGAAGGCCGATGGGGTGTACACAATCACGGCCTCGGCCCAAGACGCCGCCGGCAACAGCGGCGAGCTATCCAACGAGTGCATGGTGACAATCGACAGTGCCGCGCCGACTGCCACCGTTATCACCGGATTCTCGGACGATACCGGCGTGGTCGGCGACAAGATCACGCGCGACGACACGCTCGCGATCACCGGCACGGCCGAGCCGCTCAGCCGCGTCACGGTGTTCTTCGACGGCGTGATCGAGGGAACGACCGTCGCCGACGCATCGGGCGCCTGGTCGTTCGCCGCGAGTGCGAAGGCCGACGGCCTGTACACGATCACGGCCGCAGCCCAGGACGCCGCCGGCAATAGCGGCGAACTGTCCAACGAGTGCGTCGTCGGGATCGACACAACGGCTGCGGTTGCGCCCACGATCACCGCGTTTTCGGAGGACACGGGCACGATCGGAGACAAGCTGACTCGCGACAACACGCTCGCGATCGTCGGCACCGCGGCGCCGGGCGACCTGGTGACGGTGCTGTTCGACGATGCGGCTCAGGGAACCGCCGTGGCGGACGGCGCAGGCGAATGGTCCTATCAGGCGAGCACCATGCCCGACGGGACCTATGCGATCACGGCCATCGCTGAAGATGCCGCTGGGAACGTGAGCGCTCCATCGAATGAATGCGTGGTTACGATCGATACGACCGGGCCGGCCGCCCCGACCATCACCGGCATCTCCGACGACAGCAACATCGTCGGCGACCTTGTGACGAACGACAACACGCTCACGGTGACTGGCACGGCCTCACCGAACCTCGGCGTCGCCGTGTCATTCGATGGCCTCGTGATTGGGACGACGATCGCCAGCGCGGCCGGCGACTGGTCGTTCGACGCTCCCGCGTTGCCGGACGGCGTGCATCTGATCGCGGCCAGCGCTGTGGACGCTGCCGACAATGTGACTCCGTCGGTGAATTCGCTTGAGGTGACGATCGACACTGTCGCTCCGCTCGAACCGTTCGCCACGATAAGCCTCAACCCCGTCTACTCTGGGTCGGCCGAGCCAAACAGCACACTGACGGCCTATCTTGGAAGCGATCGTATCGAGACGACGACCACCGCCGCCGACGGATCGTGGTCCATCCAGTTGTCTCAAGCACCGGTTCCGTTCGACGTCACATTCGACGCGATGGATCTCGCCGGCAACCGCAGCCCGGAGACTCCGACGCCGATCGACGACGGCCCCGGCTGCGGATCGCCGATCGTCGATAGTGACTTCGATCCTGTGACCGGAACGGGCACGAACAACTCGCTGCGGATCGTGCGCGAACGAGCGTACGACGTCAGCCCCGACCTGGCCGACTACGGCGCGCCGGGCACGCACACGTATGTTCAATCGCTGTTGTTCCACACCCGCGACGAAGAGGCCGATCGCGAAGTGATCGCCGCGACCATCACATTCTCACCAGGCGTGACGATCGTCACTACAATCTCATCGTCGAAGTTGCTTGGCGGCACAAAACACGACTCGATCGGCACCTACTCCGACGCCGTATTCGGCATCTTCGACAACCCAGGCGTGAAGAATCCGAACTGGAACACGTACTCGGGCAGCCCGCGCGGACTGGACGCAGCCAAGGACCATCGCTTCGAGGTGATCAACGACGGCAGGAACGGCGAGCCGGCCCGGATCGAGCTGCAGTTTCCGACCACTACAGGTCCCGACCAGTCGCGAGTCATCGTCGATTACGGCGACTGCTGGGCCGTGAATCCGACGGTGTCGATCCAAACGCACGCAACGACCGGCAACAAACGAGTTCGCAAGTACGCGCCGTATGAGCATTTTCGGATCGGCGACAAGGCCTATCGCGCCAGCACGACCGACGGCGCGCCGCTGCATTACGTCGTGCCGACTATCGATCGGATCTCAGAGGATTCCGGTCTGAGCGCGACCGACCACGTTACAAGCGACGCCACGCTCGACCTCTTCGGTCGCAGCAGTCCCGGCGCGCGGGTGAGCATCAGACTGGACGACCGGTTAGTCGATGAAGTGCTGGCCGACGCCGAGGGCCGTTGGAGTTCGTTGTTGCCGAGTTTGAACGCAGGCAACTATCACGTTCAGGCGCTGAGCGAGGCCAACGGGGATTCACTCGCAAGTTCCACGTTCCGTTTCTCGGTGATCACGCCGGATGTGCTCAGCTAAATGGCTTTGCGTGATTCTGGGAGTCCGCAGGGACAGTAGCCCGACGCGCCAGCGAGGGACCGGGCCTGATTTCTTGTGATTTCGCCATGTGCTCCCTCGCTGGCGCGTCGGGCTACTGTCCCAGAATCGTGCAAGGCTATTTAGCACGGCTGGAGACGTTGGGCGCGCCAGTTACCGTAGCACGAGGTCGACGAGTTCGGCCTGCAGTTCCGCGTCGGCGGCGGACCGGCGCGGAACCATGCCCGTGCCAATTTGCCCGATAGCAGACTTGGCGAATGTCGGCGTGATCGTGGTGGTTTGCACCGTATTGCCGCCTGGTCCGGTGATCCAATTGTCGCTGCTTGTCGGCGAAACAATACGGTCGTTGCCCGCGCCGCCCTCGATGTAATCGTCGCCCGCACCGCCGCGCAGCGTATCGTCGCCGGCGCCGCCCAAGAGCCAGTCTGCGCCGCTGCCGGCCTCGATCACATCGTTGCCCGCGTCGCCCAGCAGGATAGCCGGCAGGACGATTGCTGCGTCGATTCGGACCTCGTCGTTTCCATCACCTGCGACGACTCGATACGCCCCGACGGCGCCGGGCGCGAATTCATAGCTCAGATTGTTCACCTGGACCCGTTGGTCGGCCCCAACCGCAATCACGTCGGCGCCGGCCGACCCGGTGATATTCAGTACTCTCAGCTTGTCCAGCGTCAGGCTGGCGTCGACGCCGCCGGTCGCCGGTGGACCCGACTCGCACGACAACTCGACATGGTACGTGCGTCCGCGGCGCAGCAACGCCCTCAGCGCGGCGGCGCCGGGACTCGCGACGCCGACCACCTTCATCTGCTGATCGTACACGCGAACCTCCGCCGTGCCGGCAAGCCCGGCATCGGCGATTCGCACGGTAATCGCCCCGCCCCTTGCGATGGACACTTGGTGCATGGCGCGATCGCATGTCGGATTAGGCGTCGGCTGTTCGGGTTCCTGCGGCGCGGGCGTGCGCACTCCGTACAAATCTTGAATCGCGGCGATGTCGTCTTCCGTCAGCCCTGTGACGGGACCGTTGTACTGAGCCGCCATGACAGCGGAAGACGAAATGCTGTGCGACAGGCCAAGCGAGTGACCGACTTCGTGCAGGAAGACGGTGAACAGATCGGTGCGACTTCCGGGCGCCCAGTTTTCGGACATGTCGATGAAGAGATCGCCAGCCGCCGTGGACCCGTTCGGCGGCGGGTAGTATGCCTCGGCCAGCGTGCCGCCCCGACCGTCGATGGAGTAGGCGCCGATGCGTATGTCGCCAAAGCGTGGGTCGCCCTGCGAGTCGCCGACCGCGTTGAACGGCGACCCGTCGTCCGAAACGACGGCGAAATGAATCGGCGCATAGGTCGCCCACGTATCGAGTGCCCGTGTCAGTTCGCGCTGCCACGCGGCGCTCACGCCGAAGGCGGCGTCCAACGTAGCGAACAACGCGCTCGACGCCGTCCCACTGTCGACCGACGAGCCGTCCGGCATGAAGCTCACGGTGATATCGGGGTTTTTCCAGACCCGAGAGGTCCGAAGGGCTGAACGCTCCAGTGGAGTCGAAGGTTGGAGGTTGTGTGGGTTCAGCCCCTCGGAGTCTCCCGCACCATCGATGGCTTGGTCGAACCAATGGTCGACGAACGTCGACAAGAGTTGCCGTGATTCGAGCCGTTCGACACTCAGCCGTCCGCCGCGATCGCCGGCCGAGGAACCTCGGCGCGCACGATCTCCCCTTGAGATGCGCATGATTCGACTCCACAAAACATCTGAGGCGAGCGCCCGTGCGCCACGAATCGAGCGCGTTCACGAACGTGAACGAGCGCGCCGCATCGAGAAAAAAGGCGAACTGCGGGGAGTTGACCGAACAAGACCCGAGCCTGGGAGCGGCGCTACGGCTGAGAGGGACGTGCGCACGCTGGCTCAACGAACACCCGGCAAACCAACAAGCACGATCAGAGATTGTTTGTGCCGAAGGACCACTCTAACACGGTCCCGGCCGCGAGACCCCATCTTGAATCGCTGCGCCTGACTCGGCGCCGTGTTCCAGACAGGTCCTGAGATGATTGTTTCGACTCCACAAAGAACCTAGGTCACGTCGGTTGAGTTGTCAAAGCGCGGGTCAGAAAAACCGCGGCTGTTTTGCGATCGATTCCGAACCCTCGCGGCCCCTTGCGAACACACTTGTCCGTTGGCCAGCGCGTTTGGAAGTGCGAGACGTGACCGTGGCTGGTCCTGCGACGGCCGTCATATACGGCACCTTCCGCAGAATCGCTAAAGCCCAACCCACCAGAACCCGATAACGAAGGCGGGACCGCGCAGAGGCAGATTGGCGCCACTCGCAAGATCGGCTTGGAGAAGGGGGGAGGCATGCTGCGACGACAGACACTGGTGCACGGCCTTGTTACGGCGACCATCGGCGGCCTGATCACAGTCGGCATTCTGTCCGGCTGCAGCCGGCAGCATTACCGCCAACAGGCCGACCAGCAGGCGTTGGAACTGATCGAGGAGAAGGAAAACGCGGTGGCGATCGACCTGCCCGATCGCTCGATCTACGGCAACCCGCGCTCGCGCTACTTCGATGCGACCGACCCGGATTGTCCGCCCATCCCGCCTGACGATGCGGCATCGCACGATCTGATGCACTGTGTCTATGGGATGAAGGGCTTCAGCCGATGGCACGAAAACGGCGAGATCGCGGCACTGGAAAACCCGGTTTGGCGCGATTATCTGAGTGAATACGTGCAACCGACGGCCGAGGGCCAGTATTTCATGTCGCTCGAGAATGCGGTCGACCTGGCGCTGCTGAACTCGCTCGAGTATCAGCGCAACGTCGAGAACTTGTATCTGTCGGCGCTCGACGTCGCGTTCGAGCGGTTTCGATTCGACTGCCAGTTCTTCGCGGGCAACACGACTCGATGGGTGCAGCGTGGCAATGAGTTCATTCATCGCACCGGCACGGTTGAGGCGGGCGGCGTGAAAGTGCCCGGTACTTCGTCGAGCACGCTGACCACGACAAACTCGGCGCGGATGAGCAAGCTACTGCCGGCCGGCGGGACGTTGTTGGTGGACTTTGCCAATACGTTTGTCTGGCAGTTCGCGGGGTCGAACCGGAACACGCGGGCCGACTCGCTGCTGAGCTTCACGCTTTCGCAGCCGTTGTTGCGTTCGGGTGGTCGAGAAGTCGCGATGGAACAGTTGACCCGCGCCGAGCGTGGGCTGCTGGCGAACGTGCGTCAGATGGAGCGTTACCGCCACGGGTTCCTGCTCGATGTGGCGATGGGCACAGGCGGCACGGGTGGACCGCGTCGATCGGGCGGTTTCTTGGGCGGTGCGGGTTTGTCGGGATTCACCGGGACGGGCACCGGTGGGTTCGGCGGCGTGGGCGAGGCGAGCAACTTCGGCCGCATCGGCGGCGCGGGCGGCGGCGGCGGCGGTGTAGGCGGCGCGGCGGGCGGCGGTTTCGCGGCGGGCGTCGCGGGCAACGTGGGCGGCTTCATTGGCCTCGTGCAATCTGCTCAGCAGATTCGCAATCGCGAAGCCAACCTGACCGCCCAGCGCGAGAACTTGGCTCGCGTTGAGGCCCTGTTCGCCGCCGGACGGGTCGACAGCGTCCAGGTCGATCAGTTTCGTCAGAACATGCAAACCTCACGCAGCCAGTATCTCGACGCCGTCAACGGATTCCAGCGGTCGATCGAGAACTTCCTGATGAACAACCTCGGCTTGCCGCCGGATTTGCGCGTCCAGGTCGATCAGAGCCTCGTCGAGCCGTTTCAGTTTTCCGACCGCAAACTCACCACGCTGCAAGACAAGCTGGCGTCGCTGATCGAGCGCATTCGCACGGCCGAGAATCCATCGCCCGATGCGCTCGGTGCGTTGCTCGACGACATGGAGCAATCGCGCAGTGCAATCGCCGGGCACTTCGAGGTCGTGCGACAGGACTTCCGACATCTTGATTCGGTGAAGGAAGAACGGATGCGCGGCTTGGCGTCGGAACGGGAACGGCAAGCGTTCCTGGCCCAGATTCAAAAACTGACCGACGCCCTGCCGGCGGTCGAGAAGCAATTCGAAGCGACGGCCGACGGCGGCAAGCTGGTTCGGACGCTGCTCAAACCGGAACAACAGAAGGAGGCTCAGGAGGAGCTTGCGCGGCAAGCCGAGCTGGTGGCCGATGTGCTGCGTGGTCTGCTGGTCGTTCAGGCCGGCGTTCGGCTCGAGGCCGTCGTGCTGGAACCTACTCGGCTGGACAGCGAACAGGCGTTCGAGATCGCACGCCGCAACCGGCTCGACATGATGAACCAGCGGGCGGAAGTGGTCGACCAGTGGCGGCTTATCGCCTTCAACGCCGACCGTCTGGAGAGCGAGTTGGACGTTTCGATCACCGGCGACATCGGCACACTCGACCGCAACATTGCCCATTTCCGCGACCAGACCGGCTCACTGTCGGCGTCGCTTAGTTTCGATTCGCCCATCACGCGACTGGGCGAACGGAACCTGTATCGCGAGTCGCTGATTAACTACCAGCGGGTGCGGCGCGAGTACATTCAGTTTGAGGACCAGGTGAAGCAGTCGCTGCGCAACACGCTACGGCGGCTCGAACAATTCGAGCAGGAGATGGAACTGCGTCGTGAGGCGATGCGCATCGCCATTCGCCAGGTGGACCTGATGCAAGATCGGCTGCAAGAGCCACCGCGTCCCGGCGCCGCCGGCGCGGCGGCGGGCCTGGGCGAGAACGTGGTCCGCGACCTGCTCGCCGCCTACGCGGACATGCTGCAAACTCAAAACGACGTGATGGCCACGTACCTGAACTACCAAGCGTTGCGCATGATCCTGTACCGCGACATCGGGGTCATCCGCTTCGACAGCCGCGGTCTATGGATCGACCAGCCGCTCGAAGAGGCCCTGGCACAGTTGGACGGCGACATGTTCATTCCGCCGCCCTGTCCGGCCCCGCCGTCGCCCAGCGCTCCAGTCCCCGGCGAGATCGTTGATGTGGAGCAAGCCGTGCTTATTCGAGAAGAACGGCAGTAAGCGAGCCGGACCGCACAGGCCGACGGGCCACTGTGATGGAACCGTCGCCGCGGTGTAGGCTTCAATCCGCTCGGCAGCGGTGCTATGATCATTTCCGCAAGCGCCGTCCCCACCAACAGCGCTTTCTCGTTATACTGGGACCCGGTCGGCGGATCGCCCGCCGATGATCAAGACACACCAGTCGCACGGACCGCGTCCACGCCACGCACTGTATTAATGGAAGGACATAACATGAGCGTATCCCTGCAATCCGCCCCGGGCTTTGGCAAAACGCCGCCGGCTCACGACTCCGCTGGTGGACTAGGGAAAGTGCTGGCGGGTCTCATCGCCCTGGCCATCGTCGCCGGGGGTGCGTATTTCGCAGTCGGGTCGATGAAGACGGACCGGGCCGCGGATTCCGACCTCGTCTTGTACGAGGTGAAACGCCAGGACCTGCCGATTTCTGTGGTTGAACGCGGCAGCTTGGAATCGAGCAAGAACGAGGACCTGCTCTGCGAAGTCGAGGCGCGGACTCCGGGATCGTCGGCGACCACGATCATCTGGATCATCCCCGAAGGATCGCAGGTCAAGAAGGGCGATCTGGTCGTCGAGTTGGAAGCGGCCAGCTTGAAGGACCAAGTGACACAGCAACAGATCAAGGTGGAGCAGTCCAAGGCCGCGCTTACCAAAGCCGACACGGACCTCGAAATTACTCGCAGCCAAAACGACAGCGACATCCAGGCCGCTCAGATTGCGGTCGATCTGGCCAAGATCGACCTGAACAAGTACCTCGAAGGCGACTACCGCCAGGAGAAGCGCAATATCGACGGAGAGATTCTCATCGCCGAGGAGGAACACAAGCGAGCGATCGAGCGACTGGACTACTCCGAGAAGTTGAGCAAGAAGGGATACGTCAGCGCCAGCGAAGTCGAAGCCGATCGGCTGGCTGTCACCAAGGCAAAGAACTCGCTCGACGTCGCCAATGAGAAGCGGCGCGTTCTCGACGAATTCACCAAGCCGCGGACCGAGAAGGACCTGACCAGCAAGTTAGATGAGGCGCGGCGCAAGCTCGACCGCGTGAGCAACGAGGCGAAGGCGAAAGAGGCCCAGGCGCGAGTTGCCATGCAGGCCCAAAAGCTGACCACCGAGACCGAAGAGAACACGCTGCGACGACTGCAACGACAGATCGACAAGTGCAAGCTCTACGCACCCACGGACGGCATGGTCGTGTACGCAAACGACCCCGGCTCGGCCATGCGCGGCCAGTCGCAGGTGCAGATCGAGGAGGGGGCGAGCGTGCGCGAACGGCAGAAGATCATCCGGCTGCCAGACCTCGATTCGATGGTGGTGAACGTGAAGGTGCACGAGGCCCGCGTCAGCCACGCGCGGATCGGTCAACCGGCGCGTATCCGGGTCGAGTCTATGCCCGACAAGGTCTTCAACGGCACCGTCAAGTCGGTAGCCACGACCGCTGACGCTCAGAGCTGGTTCTCGACCGGCGTTCAGGTCTACACCGTCATGGTCGCCATGGAAAACGTGATGGAGGGCCTGAAACCTGGTATGACCGCCGAGGTGGAAATCCTGGCCGGCACACTGTCCGACGCCGTGTGCATTCCCGTGCAGGCGCTCGTCGAACGCGAAGGACAAACCTATTGCTTCGTGAAGACCCCGGAAAAGCCGACGCCCGAAGTCCGACGCGTCGAGATTGACGGTAGCAACGAGAAGACCGTCGCTATCAAGAAGGGTCTGAGCGAGGGCGAGACAGTCGTCGAGAATCTAACCGCGATCATCGATGAAGAGGAACTGGCCAAAATCGCCAAGGCGGACGCCGAAAAGCGGAAGGCCGAGTTGCCGCCCGCCCCCAAGGTCGCTCAGAATCCGCCGCCACCGAAAGCCGAAGCCAACGGCCCGTCCGGCGCGAACGGTGGATCCGACGCCGCAGCCGGGAAAACCGCTGGCGGCCCCTCGCTGCTCGACCGCTATGACGCGAACAAGGACGGAAAGATTACGCTGGCCGACGAAGTTCCGGAGCAACAGCGTTCGATGCTCACAAGGCAGGACACGAACTCCGACGGCGTGATCGACGCGGCGGAATTGGCCGCCTTGCGATCACGTGGACGCCAGGGCGGAGGCGCCGGCGCGGCAGGATTCCGCATGCCGCAATCGGGCCGCGAGATGATCAGCATGTCCGACAAGAACAGCGACGGCAAGCTCACCAAAGACGAACTTGACGAGCGCGGCCAGATGTTCTTCGACCGAATGGACACAAACACGGACGGCGTCGTTGACGAGGCAGAAGCCGAAGCGTCCGTACAACGCATGAAACAAATGATGCAACAAATGCAACAGCAGGGCGGCGGAGGATTCGGCGGGCCGCCCGGCGGCGCACAGTGATCGCGAACAAGCTGCGGAGTGACGCGTGCTTTCGATCTTGCGACTAGGTCTGAAGAGTTTACTGCTGCACAAGCTCCGATCGGGGCTCGCTGTGCTCGGCATTGTTATCGGCATCGCGGCGATGATCGCGATGGTCACGATCGGCGAAGGATCGAAGCACGAGGCCATCGAGCGCATTCGGCAACTCGGCGCCACCAACATCATGGTCCGCAGCGTCAAGCCGCCCGACGACTCGTCGACGCAGCTCCGTCGCAGTCCAGTGGTCGAGTATGGTCTGACGCGCGACGACTTCGAGCGATTTGCGGCCATCACCACAATCTGGCGCGCGACTCCAATGCGCGTGTTCAATAATGAAGTGCGTTACCTGGCCAACAAGCTGGACGCCCGCATTGTGGCAACGACGCCGATATACCTGGAACTCCGAAAGACGCGGCCCAGCCGCGGGCGGTTTCTCGCCGACACCGATCTCGACCAGTTCCTGAACGTTGCAGTGCTCGGCGCCCACGCGGCACAGGAGCTGTTCGGCTTCGAGGACCCGATCGGCCGATCGGTCAAGCTGAACAACCACTACTACACCGTCGTGGGAATCATGGAGTCGCGCGTACCTACGGCCGGCGTCGGTGGCAGCCAGGCCGCCGAGGACTTCAACGACGACGTCTATATTCCCATCACCACCTGCCGCTCGCGATTCGGCGACATCATCGCCAACCGGACGTCGGGTACGTTCAGCGCCGAACACGTGCAGCTACACCAGATCACCGTCTCCGTGCGCGACACCGGCCAAGTGCGTCCGACGGCGCAGATCCTGGAAAGTCTGCTCAAGAAGTACCACAAGAAGGCCGACTGGACGCTCACCGTGCCGCTTGACCTGCTCGAAGAAGCCGAACACACACGCAAGCTCTTCAACATGCTGCTGGGATCCATCGCCAGCATCTCTCTGATGGTCGGCGGCATTGGCATCATGAATATCATGCTTGCCACCGTCACCGAACGGACTCGCGAGATCGGCATTCGCCGCGCCTTGGGCGCCCGGCGACGCGACATCACCACTCAGTTTCTCATCGAGGCCGTACTGCTCACCGGCCTGGGTGGGCTGATCGGCATCGCGCTCGGTCTCGTCGCCCCCGAGGGCATCCGGCTCGCTGCCGAGCAACTGTTTGAGTCCAGCGTGGTAAAGACGAGGGTCAACTTGGTCAGCCTACCGATCGCCGCTGGGTTCGCCATCGTCGTCGGCATTCTGTTCGGCCTTTATCCCGCCCGCCGCGCGGCGCTGATGGACCCGATCGAAGCGCTGCGGCACGAATAGCATCGCACCCTAGAGAACGATCCATGAACGCTATTGCTCGGATTGTCGACTTGATCAAGCATTACTACCTCGGAACGGTGACCGTCGAGGCGCTGCGCGGCGTAAGCGTCGACTTCGCCGACGGAGACTACGTGGCGATCATGGGACCGTCCGGGTCGGGCAAGTCGACTTTGCTCAATCTGCTCGGCTGCCTCGATCGCCCGACATCGGGCCAATACATTCTGGGCGGCCAGGATGTCGCCCAACTCGACGACGACGACCTGTCCGGAATCCGGAGTCGTTACCTCGGTTTCATCTTTCAGTCGTACAATCTGATCCAGCAACTCACGCTGCTCGAGAACATCGAAGTGCCGCTGTACTATCAGGGTAGCATCACGGCCGAAAGCCGATCACGCTGCTACGAGCTTGCCGAACTGGTCGGACTGGGCGATCGCTTGGACCACCGGCCCATGCAACTCTCGGGCGGCCAGCAGCAGCGAGTCGCCATCGCCCGCGCTCTGGTCAACGATCCGCACATCATCTTGGCCGACGAACCGACCGGAAACCTCGACACTTCGACCAGCCAGGAAATCATGGACTTGCTGGATGAATTGAACCAAGGCGGCAAGACGATCATCATGGTCACGCACGAAGAAGACATCGCTCGCCGCGCCAAGCGCATCATCCGCATGCGCGACGGCCACATCGTGAGCGACACACTCAACGGCCACGCCCGATCGACCGTCGCCAGCCCCGAAACCGCATGAGTCTCGGCGTCTGGTTCGACCTTGATTCCGCTACTTTGGCCCCGAGTCCGCCTTCGCGTCCGCAGCACGCAGACGCGCCAGCAGACTCTCCAATCGCTTGGCGTTCTCTTCTTGTTTGAATGGATTCTCGTTGGAAGCCTGTCCTTGACCAGCGGGGCCCATCGCCATCGGCCCGCCGCCGCCCATGCCGGCTCCCATCATTCCCATCATGCCTCCACCAGGACCGCCTCCGCCAGGACCTCCGGCCCCGCGGCCGCCTCCGCGCCGGGGCAGCTCGATCGAGTCGAGTGCCGACTGGTTCTCGGCGGTCAGGATTTCCTTCAGGCCATCAAGCCGCTCCTTCGCCTGGTCTTCCGTCATCTCATCCTCACTACCCAGATCACGGATCACCTCGGCGATCTGCGAAGCCTGTTCATCGGTCAATTCGATTGCGACGCCACGAGTCAGCAGGTCTAGCTTGCCAACGAGAGTCGTCAGGTCGCGACGTGATCGCGGTGCGGCACCCCCTCCACCCCCGCCGCCGCCCATCATCCCACCCATCATGCCGCCACCCATTCCACCCGGCGCACCCATTCCCGGCGCCGCGCCGCCCATGCCACCGCCGCTCGCGGGTCCATAGCCGGACCCACCGCCTCCGGTCCGAGTCGGCTCAGCCCAGTGGTATCCGACGCCGTGCATCGTCGCCAGGGCCGCGCCACCACCGACAAACGCGCCTACCAGCCCCGCCGACAACCACATCGGCACAGCACGTCGTGTCGACTCGAAATGTCGGAAGACCAAACCCAAGACGACCACGACTAACCCGCCGGTCAGGACGTAGATCGTCTGCGCGTCGAGATAACGAAGCATTGGCCGCCTCCTTTGACAAGCGGAACAGAACGGAAAAGACTCGAAGCGTGAGCGGGACACTTGCCTCACTCACGCTTCGGTAGTTTATGGCGACGGCGGCGATTATCAAGCCGCGCTACAACAATTCGCGTATCGGCGGCCGTTCGACCAGGTACTGCGGGCGGCCGGCCGGATCGGTGATCGTGGTCGTGGTCGGGTCGAGGCCGAGATTGTGGTACAGCGTGGCCACCACTTCCTGGGTGTGAACGGGGCGATCCTTGGGAACCTCGCCCAACCGATTGGTCGAGCCGATGGCTTGGCCGGTTCGCATGCCGCCGCCGGCCAGGATCGCGCAACTGACCTGAGGCCAATGGTCGCGCCCGGCGCCGTTGTTGATCTTCGGCGTGCGCCCAAATTCACCCCACGCGATAACGGTAACATCGTCGAGCATCCCGCGCTCGTCGAGGTCGCTCACCAGCGCGGTCAGCCCCTGATCGAGCTTGCCGCCGTGGTCGCGCACCAGCGCGAAGTTCTGACCGTGGCTGTCCCACCGACCGAACGTGAGCGTCACCACGCGAACGCCCGCTTCGACGAGACGTCGTGCAATCAGCAACTGGTCGTTTACCGTGGGGGCGCCGTCGTACTGATACTGGTAAGGCTTGCCGTCTCCGTAACGCTCGCGGACCCGCGCCTCCTCTTTCGAGATATCCAGCGCTTCGAGCAACCGGCTGGACGTCAGCACGTCGAGCGCCTGTTGAGTGAACGTGTCTAGTCCATCGAACACGCCGGTGGCATCGATGTCGCGACGCAGCTTGTCGAAGCTCGCGAGCAACTGACGGCGATCGCCCAGTCGGTCGAGCGTGATGCCGTTCAGCTTCATGTTTGCCAGTCCTTCGCCGTCGGGCTTGAATGGCGAGTAGGCCGGCCCAAGGAATCCAATCTGCCCGGGATCGGACCAGGGCATGTGTTGGGTGCGGGCCGCCAGGCCGACGAACGGCGGCACCGACGCGTACACCGGACCCTGCAACTTGCTGACCGCCGCGCCGATGCTCGGTCGTCCACCCAGCGCCGAGAGAGAACCGAACGGCCAGCCGGTCAGGCACTGCACCGCGTCGTGTCGATCCTGGCAGCCGTACACCGAGCGAATCACGGCGAACTTATCCATCATGCCGGCGATGCGCGTGAACACTTCGCCGATCTGCAGACCGGGGACCTTCGTGGAGATCGGCTTGAACTCGCCGCGAATCTCCTTCGGCGCGTCGGTCTTGATCTCCCACATGTCTTGGTGCGGCGGGCCGCCGCCTAGGAACACGTGTATCACCGCTTTGTGCCGCGATCGAGTATTCGCCCGAGCTTCGGCGCGCATCACATCCGACAACGTCAGCGCCCCCGCGCCAACGCCGAGCGCACCGATACGCAAAAAGCTTCGCCGCGAAACACGGTCACAGAACGAGTTGTCCGATCGACCGAAGATCGTCAGCATGGCCGCCGGTCCTTTCTGGTGAGTCCTTCCGTTCCGTCAATACATAGGCGCAGCATCAGCCGTTCGGGTAGGCAATCCATCCACTAAACTCGGCTGGATTTTATGGTGCGATTAGACTTGTTGCAACATCAAAGCGTGCTTATGCTTCTAGCGACCTCATGCCGATAATCCGAAAGAGCTGGGAGGATTCGCCATGGCACAACAGCATCCACGCATACCGGCTTGCGCCCCGAATCACCCAGTGTTCAGTCGCCGCGCGGCAATCCAGGCCGGGGCGATCGGTCTGGTGGGTCTAGGAATGAACCACCTAGCGGCGTTCCGCTCGGCGATGGCGGCCGACGGTGCGACGCGCCCGAGCGGCAAGGCCCGGTCGGTCATCTACATATTCCTATCGGGCGGACTGGCGCAGCACGACAGCTTCGACCTAAAGCCCAACGCCCCCGACGACATTCGCGGCGAGTTCAAGCCGATCTCGACTCGTACGCCCGGCCTTCAGATCTGCGAACACTTGCCATTGCTGGCCGCGCGGAGCCACTTGTGGTCCATCGTGCGGTCGCTGACCCACAAGTCAAACGACCATTCCGCCGGGCACCACATCATGCTCACCGGTCGGTCGGACATTCCGCCGGGTTTCGATCCGAACCGGCCCAAGGAATCCGATTGGCCGTCGATCGCGGCGGTGGCGGGCGTGGCAACGACCCCGCGGCACAATCTGCCGCCTGCGGTGGTGCTGCCCGAACGGCTCGTGCACTACTCAGGCCGCGTGATCCCTGGCCAGTTCGCCGGCATCATGGGCGCGCGGCGCGACCCGTGGTTTGTCGAAGCGTCGCCGTACAGTGCGCTGTCGTACGGCGCCTACCCCGAATTCGAGTTCGATCATCAGGAGCGGCCGAACATGCCGCGCCGCTCGAAGTTCGAGGCGCCGAACCTGGCCCTGCCCGAAGGGCTGCACGACGAGCGGCTCGCACGCCGTTTGAATCTGGTCAAGCACATCGACCGCCAGCGCGAGGACCTCGACCGATCGGCCCGCACCGAACCGCTCGACCGGTTGCGTCAGGGCGCGGTGTCGCTCCTGACCGAGCCGAAAATCCGGGCGGCGTTTGATGTCGTCAACGCCGACGCCAAGGTGCTCGACCGCTATGGCCGCAATTCGTTTGGCTGGTCGCTCTTGATGGCGCGACGGCTTGTCGAGGCGGGCGTCAACCTGGTGCAGGTGAACCTCGGCAATAACGAGACGTGGGACACGCACGGCGAGGCGTTCCCGCACCTCAAAGAAAAACTCTTCCCGCCGACCGACCGCGCCCTGGCCGCGCTACTGGACGACCTCAACGCCAGCGGCCTGCTCGACTCGACGCTCATTGTCATGGCCGGCGAGTTTGGCCGCACGCCGAAGATCACCCACCTGCCGCAGCACTACAAGCTGCCGGGTCGCGATCACTGGGGCCGGGTGCAGACGGTGTTCTTTGCCGGCGGCGGCGTGGCCGGCGGACGCGCGGTCGGCACGTCCGACAAGATCGGCGCGCTGCCCGCCGCCGATCCGCAAACGCCCGAGAACATGGCCGCCACGATCTACCACTCGCTCGGCATACCCGCCACCGCCGCCTGGCACGACGAACTCGACCGCCCGCATCACATCTACCACGGCGAACCAATCGCCGGACTGCTGGGTTGAGCGGGTTCGAGTCGCTTCGAGGGCGGCAATACCTCCCGCAGCCCAGTCTACGCCGCGACGGTTTAACGTTGTAACGCGGCGACGATCTGCGCCACAGTCGCCTCGTTGCGAGACACCTCAAGGCCGGCCGCCGCGTTCTCGATGCGATACGACTCTTCGATCCAACTCGTATCCAGCCCATCGCCCGTGTTGTGCACGAACAGCCGGCCTGGCGCCACCAGAGTTCCCGCCGCGCGCAGGCCGCCGAGCCGCACGATGCCCGGCAGGACCGCATCGGCCGCGAGTTCCGAGTCGGCGCGGTAGTCGAACCTGTTCGCATCGATCACCGTCCGCGCGACGAACGGCGACTGAGTGCGGGCCAAGAGACAGAGCGGACCGGCCGAACCCAGCCCGACAAGATTCACCGTGCCCTTGCCCACTCGATTACGCACAAAGTTCAGCACGGTGACGACGTCGTTAACGCGCTCGACAGCCGTGCTGCGGTTGTAGCCGGTGTAGTGTGCAATGCCGCCCGGTGCGGCGGCGGCAAACGGGTCGGTGTTCTCGCCCGTCTGGTACGGATCGATGGCCAGCACGACGTGGTTCTTCTCCACCAGCGACTTCACGAGCGATCGCGCGGCGGACCCCTCGGCCGTCACACCGTTGATGCCGTCGGGATGCACCACCACCGTAACGAGCGTGGGGTCCTTGTCTATGAGTTCCGGCTTGGCCATGCTCTGCGAGCGGATGCGGGGCGTCGGCCCAAACCCAAGTTGGGCCGACCACGTCGCGTATCCATCGCGCTCGCCGCGGCCGGCGTCCACAACCTGCAGCTTCGCGCCGGGCGGCCCGCCGAGCGAAAGCCGCACCGCCAGCGCAGCCGCCAGTTGCTCGCGAGTCGATGACCATGCCTCTTTGGTCGTCGGGCGAAACTGCAGCGACTGCTCGGCAACCATGCCGGCGAGATGTTTCTTCAACCCCGCCGCATCGACCGCGTCGGCAGGGCGCGGATGGTCGGCGTCCCAGGTCGTGATCGTCTCAGCCGCCTCCGGCTCCATCGGCAACTCCCTGCTCAGGGCCGGGTCAATGTGAAACACGTGATTGGCGAAAAAGGCATAGACCCGCTCGCGACTGGTCTGGTTGTAGTTGTGTGGGTAGTCGTACGTGTCGGACTGAACGAGGTCGGTTTGGTCAAAGAGTCTGTACGTGGCCTGCACCTCGGGGAACCCCTTGGTCAGGAACTCCTTCGTCCAGTCTTGCGTGCAACTGACGATCACCTGTGGCTTGGGGGCGAACAGCGCGGCGATCTCGCTGTTGTCCGTGCCGTGCCGCAGGCCCGCTGCGTTCTCGCACGAGCAGCCGCCCTGCATATCCTGCGAGACCATGACGATGGGGGCCGACACCTGCACCCGGTCGTCGATGGCCGACAGGATGAACGTCTGAGTGCCGCCGCCCGAAGCGCCGGTACACGCGATGCGCTCGGTGTCGACGTCCGGCAGCGAGCTGATGAAGTCGAGTGCGCGGATCGAGTCCCACGTCTGCAGCGCCATCAGACTGAACCCCATCAGGTCGATCTGCGGGTCGAGAAACGCATGGCCAAACGCCTTGGAATCGCCGCGGCCGACCATGTCGTAGGAAAACACCACGGCGCCCATGCGCGCGAGCTGCTTGCAGCGGCGCTGCACTTCCGGCTCGAACCGGCCGAAAGTCCAGTGGCCGTGCGGGCACAACACAGCCGGCTTCTTCTCAGCCGAGCGGTTCTTCTCCCACGCATCCTTGCGCGCCTTCAGGTCTGCGGGATCCGCTTGCACGGGCACCCACGGCGCGGGCCGGTACAGATTGCCGCTCAAATAAAACCCTGGAAACGTCTCGAGCACGACCTTTTCAATCGTGTACCCGTCGCGCACGAGCTTGCCATAGACCTGAGGCTTAAGGTCATTCTTGGGCGGCATCGGCCACAGGCCGTTTGCGATCAGAATCTGTCGCCGCAGTGCCTCGCGCCGCTTCAGCCACTCATCTTTCGACGCCGACGGCTTGAACCCGCTGCCTTCGTACAGCGTCCGCATGTAGCCGAGCGGCGTACGTCGCACGTCGAAGTTCGGGTCGGCGACCAGCACCAGGTACCCAGGCACATTCGTCACGTCGTCGGCCTTCTCATTCTTCGCGAACGACACCGCGACATTCTGGTCCTTCGTCAGCTTGATCTGTCCTGGATGGTGCCAGGCGAACCGGTCCTTCGACGCCACCTGGAACTTCTGTTCACCGATCGTAATCGCCAACTCCGGCCCCCGCCCCCACAACCAGACTTCGTATGTGCCGTCGGCCGGCGCTGCCAGGCCCGACGCCGCGAGTCGCTCTAGCGCGGGGAAGTCGAAGAAGAGCGGAGTCCCCTCGTCGGCTTGGACTTGGTTGACCAACGCGGCCGCCAGCCCCAAGGTCGCGATGATGCGTGCGAACCAGTTCATGTTGAACCCCCTTTAGACATCGGAAAGGACGTGTTTCGTTCGCGAAGCAGCGCGACGAATTTCGTCTTCCAGTTGCAGCGTAACCGTACTCATGCACTCACCACCTTTCTGGGCGACAGACAGCGCGGCCGCAGCTCATGGGGCCTCGCGCGGCGCCCGGTCGAGCAAATCGCCCAGTCGAAACTGAAACCCAGGCAAGAGGTCGCGTCCGTCGAGTACGCCGTTTTCATCAACCAGGTCGGACTGGTCCGCCGTCGTGTAGACGCGCGCGTGGCGGGCCGCTGGGTCGATGAGCCAGACCAATCGCACGCCGGCCCGAAAGTACTCGCCGACCTTTATCCGCATCTCGCCCTCGGTGTTGCCCTCGGACAGAATCTCAAACGGCGAGGTCGGGAGCGACTTCAAACACAGCCTGGCGCGGGAGTCGACGATTAGGAAACCGCTCCCACCGCACAAAGGACACATCCGGAATGCGCATCGTTCGCGGCAGGATGCGCAACATGCCGTCGGGAGCCAGCGCGATCCCCAACGGCTTCTGGTCAAGAAAGTTGTTCAACCAGTGGATCAACATGCCGGCCAAGAAAGACTCGAAAGACGCCAGCACTTTCTCCACGAGGATTCCATCCACCAGTTCGCACAGCCGGTCTTCACGAGCGGCGATAGCGAGCGCGTCTTGTTCGGTAGCCATGCCGGGCGGCGGGTAGATCCGAATGCGCTCCGCAGGAATGCCGCCGAGGTGTGCCTGCAGGTCGGCAAGCGTCCATTCCCTGGGAAGCAGGGTGGCCGGCAGTGTTGCAGTTAGTCCGTGTGTCGTACTGGCCGTTGACATTGGTGTTCCCTAGCAAACTCGCCGCGCGTCCAATCCGTTCCCGCGCCCTCAAGCTCTCATCGCCGACCCAGTCTACGACGGTGCGGTTGGTTGAATCAACCCGCAAGGCGCCATCGGGTGTGTTTCCGTAGCTGCGCTTCGCTCGTTTAACCCGCAGCCGCAGGCGAGGTCGTGTTTGATCCGTGCAATTCGCACGATGCCGACCTCGCCTGCGGCTGCGGGTTAAACGAGCGCCGAATGCAATTTACGGGTATACACCCGGCGCCATCGGGCCACCCTGCAAAAACACGCCCCGCGTGGACGTTCGGCGAGTGCCTACCAGCCCACACGGGGCAGTTTGTTGATTTGGCCAACCGGGCGCTCGCGACCGAGCCGCGCCGGCCGACGCTGGACCGCGGTCTGGACTCGCACTGCGGCGCGCCCGTTCGATCCGTGAACCGAACGGCTCTGGCTTCAGGGGGCCGGCGCGGACGGTTCGTCCACGCGGCTCCCTCGCGAGTGCTCACGCCAATGCCACACACCACCCGAAACCCCATGTTGTTGTTGCGGTTGTCGGGTGTGTTCCTGTTGCGGTTGGCACTGCGGGCGTTCCTCGGATTGTTGTTCCAGGAACCGCCCCGCAACACACGAAGGTTCGACCGCCGCCCAGAAGGGCCACCAGCACCCTCCGACCGAAGTTGTACTTACAATCCAGCTCGAAGGCAACCAGCTCAGCCCACTCATCCCTCTGCGGTCTCTGCGCCTCTGCGTGAAACTTCTTGCGGGCATGAAGAATGCCTCACGCAGAGGCGCGGAGTTCGCAGAGGATGCGCACCGCGAACGAAGCTGGTTGCGCCGAACAGACGCGCTCGCAAGCGGTACGTGTCGGCGTGCCGGGCGTGGCCAATCCAACTCATGAGTCGCTGCCGGATTTGTTCGGCCCCGATCGACCCGTCCGCGTACCACTCGGCCATGCGACGCAGGCGACGTTTCATGCGCACCACGTTCTCGCGCACCAAGCGGCGCCGATCGGGAAACATACGAAAGCCGAGGAACCGCGTGCCGTCGGCCACGCGCGAGATGACCGACTTGTTCGGGTGCAACCGCAGGCGGAGCGTGGCCAGGAATTCACGGCAGCGCTCGCGCACGTCCGCCAGCCACTCCTTGTCGTCACTGAAAATGACGAAGTCGTCCACGTACCGAATGTAGCCGCGTGCCCGCAGCGTCTCTTTCACGAAATGGTCGAACGGGTTGAGATAGACGTTGGCGAAGAACTGGCTGGTCTGGTTGCCGATGGGCAATCCGCGGCGCCGCTCGCTGGGCGTCAGCAGGTCGTCGCCAGCGAACCATTCGATCACCGGCTCCTGCTCGTTGGAATGATCGATGATGCGGTTCGCCAGCCAGATCACGTCGCGGTCCTTGACCTTGCGAGCGATCAGCGATTTGAGGATTTCGTGGTCCACCGACGGGAAGAATTTGCGCACGTCGCATTTGAGCACGTAGTCGCTCTCGGTCCGGTCCTGCAGCAGCAGATTCAGTTCCTTGCGGATGTTCTGGGCCAGCGGAATGGACCGAGCCCGCGCGGCGCCTCGCTTCTGAGTCATGACGACCACGTTGCGCTCGCGATAGCCCGATTCGATCAGTACCTGCGCCAGCCCCTCCACGTCCGCCTCCGCGTAGGGCAACGACCTCAACTCGTTCGGGTCATACTCGCGCACGCCGACGAGCAGCGCGTACTTTTCGCCCTCCGGTTGAACGGCTGCGGCCCACGTGAGTGCGACGAGAAGCAGCGTCGCGCCAAGGCCGATGGTTACGCTCACGCGGGACAAACGCGGTTTTCGAGACATGGCGGATTTCTCCCAAAGGCTCGCTCACCCCTCACCCCGGCCCTCTCCCCGCAGCGGGGAGAGGGAGAAGAGCAGTGCTGGCAAGGCGCGCGTGACAACCGTCGGCATTGTAACCCGGCACATGGCCAGGTTCACCGAGGAACCTTCCGCGACACCCTCACCCCTCACCCCTCACCCCTCACCACTCACCCCTCACCACTCACCACTCACCACTCACCCCTCACCACTCACCACTCACCCCTCAACACACGGAGAACACTCCGAGCATCACCCCGCATCCATTCTCCCTCTCCCCGTTGCGGGGAGAGGGCCGGGGTGAGGGGCGATCGTAACGGCGTCGCACCCACAGTCCGCTTGGATAACGATCCAGGCATCGGGTTCTTCCGCCGCGCGAAAGGGCCGCAGCCGGCTCACTTGCCACGCAACTACGCTCATTGCCTCGTGGTCGAGGTTGCCGCGCGAAAGGGCCGCAGCCGGCTCACTTGCCACCGCTCTCCACCGCTCGACCACCCTTGACGGGCAGGGGTGCGCCGAGCGTGTCGCCGTTGGCCTTGAAGCCGCCGCCGTCGGCGTCGACGAAGATGGGGTTCGAGACGGCCGTGGGCCGGGTCTTGGCATGGTCAGAGCCGAACACGTCGCCGAAGGTTGAGTTCTCGCCGGTGGCGACCACGATCACGTGCGTATCGGCCTTGAACTCGATCGGAATCTTGCGGTCGAACTTGACGACCTCGCCGGCGAATGCGTCGGCATTGGCCGAACGGGTCCAGTTCAACTTCTCGTCCTTGCGGCCGTTCAGCAGCACCTGCACGCGATCGACGTCGAACCAGTTGGGACACTGCACGCGCACGTGCAGCGTGGCGAATCCGCCGGGCAGCGCGATGTCGTCGCCGGCAATCGCGCGGCGTGGGTTGGCCGGTGCCGCGCCCGAGGCCGATGCGCCCTCGAGCAAGGTGACTTCCAGGTACGGACCGTTCGTCAGAATGATGTGCCCCTTTTCGCTGGAGTGGACCATGTCCATCGGGTCGATCTTCGCCGGGTCGTCGGTCGCACACTTGACGTAGTTGCGGATGTAGCCCGATCCGTGGTGGTTGTAGTGCGCGTCGGTGTTGACCACGGCCGGCAAGCGGCGGCCCTGGTTCAGAAGCTGCAGCCAGTTGAAGATCGTGTGGTTGTACTGCGTGGTCTTTTTGGTCTTCGAGTCGGCGTAGACTCGGTACGGGTCGGACTCCAGGATGCGCTCGTGTGGATGCACTTCGATCACGTCCTGGTACGCGAACATGCCGACAAAGCCGCCGTCGGGTTTGCCGTCGCCGTCGCGGTCGAAGAACATCTCGCCCATGTCGGGATGGTTGGTCTGCACGAGCTTGTCGGACTTGTCGTCCCACAAGGCGAGCCGCCTGATCTGCTCGGCCGGGTCGGCGTCGGTCAGCGGGGCGCCGCCGTCTTGGGTCCGCGGCTTGAGCACGAGCGGGAAGGCGTTCTGGTGGTTGATCGTGCCGGGCTGGCCGGTCAACTCGATGCCGGTGCACGTGCCCAGCAGATGCTCGACGCCGAGGGCCTTCAGGTGCGGCGTGTAGGTATCGAGCCGGTTGTGCTCGGTACACGGAGCGAACTCGATGTGTTCGCACAGTAGATTCAATACGCGGCCGCGCTGGCTCGACACGTTGTCGCCCGACGGAGTGGAGTGGCTGTGGTAGTCGGTGGAGACCCAGCCCGGCGATTGGACGACGCGGCGCAGCGTCGCCTTCAGCGGCACATCCTGGCCCGGCTTGGCCTCGATTTCGAGTTTCTCGACATCGTATTCCGGTCCATAGCTGACGAGCACGCGGTACTTGCCCGGCGCGATGGGCTGGGCGAACCGGCCGTTGTGCGAGTAGTACAGATTGTGTACCGCGTGTTCGCCCGTGTCGGGGAAGAAGAACGGGCTCTTGGTGTCGCCCAGGCCGATGAACTGCACCTTGCACGGGATCGGTCCGCCCTTCGGGTCGCTGATCTCGGCGACGACGCGTGCGGGCGCGTCGAGCCGCACCGTGTGGCGCACTTCCGTCTTCACGCTCGCTACTTCGGTGCGCCAGCCGATCGCCTTCGGAAGCGGCTCGTTGCCAACGGCCGATATGCCGACGGTGTACTGCGTCTTGCCGGCCGGCAGGTCGAACCGCACGACGCCGCGTTCGTTGGTCCGTCCGCCGCCGAACGGCTCGCCGTCGGCCGACAGTTCGACATCCGCGCCAACCACGAGTCCGCGCGGGCTGGCGACTTCGACGACGTGTCGCACGACCTGCGTCTTGGGATCGAGCAGGCGCGCGTGAGCGGTCTTCACAGCGACCAGGTTGTCCCCCGCGATCAGGTGGCGAACGACTTCGAGCTTCTTTCCCGGCATCAGCTCGGTGGTGGGTTCGCCGCCCGTCAGGAACTCGATCGCCCGCGGTTGCGCGGGGCTTCCGGTGAGTCGCATCGTGCGGTCCAGCGAGACCACTCCATAGGCCTGGCCCCACCATTTGTCCACGAACCAGGCCAGGTCGGTCTCTCCCGCGGGCGCAGTGTCGAACGTGCGATCCGCCCGAAAGTCGTCGACCGGGGCGATCTTCAATGGCTTGTCCGCGTTGTTGACGAACTCGCTGCGGATTTCGACGGTCGACGACCCGTCGCGTAGCGTGTACGTGAGCCGGACCTCGGGCCGGTCCGCGGCCGCAGGCGACATGCACTCGAGCCGCAGCACGTCGCCACGTAGCGAACCGAACGGTATCTTGCCGTCGGTCGTCTCCAGCGCAATTCGCTCGGCCGGTGGCGACGACCCATCGCCCGCACTCGCGCGCCCTTCCGCAACCACTCGAGCGAGCCGGTACGGAAACCGCCGCGCGCCGGGATAGTACGCGCTGAGCTGATCGCTCTGCTGATCGCGCACGGTCAGGTCGATGATCGCGCCGCCCACGTCGCGCACGGTCATGTTCGCGTTGCGGCCCGGCACGGGGTTGGCAATCACCACGACGATCCGGTCGTTGCGCAGCACGAAGTCGCCGTAGATTGCGTCCACCTCTTTGCCCTTCGGAACGAACTCGTCCCAGGTCTCTTGGGAAAGTACGGCCAACTCGCCGGCGGGTGAGTTCAGGCTGCAGGCCAGCATGACCATTGCGAGACAGACGGTTCGGAGGTGCTTCATGGCGAGATCCTCGGGAGGACGGCTGGGACAGTGCCAAACGCACGGGGCAGTATGCCAGCCGCCTAGCTGCTTCGCAAGCAGGCGGACGCCTGCACTCCAACTGGGGCGCAGGCGGGACGCCTGCACTCCAAATGGGGCGCAGGCGGGACGCCTGCACTCCAAATGGGGCGCAGGCGGGACGCCTGCACGTCGGCCTCGCCGTCCCAGACGTGCCACGTGCCCGTAGAAGTCCCGTTTTTGCAGTTCACTGGAGCGTTGTTCGACCGCTATGATGTTGCCCTGGCCCGCCGGACCAACCAACCTACCCCACGGGAGCAGACCCTCGATGACGAACCGGACAACGTGGCTCTTGGCGATCGGTTTCTCGATTGGCGCGGCGGCAACGACCCGCGGCGAGGACTGGCCGGCGTGGCGCGGGCCGCGCGGCGACGGCACGAGCAACGAGAAGTCGGCGCCCATCGAGTGGAGCGCCAAGAAAAACCTGGTCTGGAAGGTAGAGATTCCAGGCGAGGGCCATTCGTCGCCGATCGTCGTGGGCGACCGCATTTTCACTCTCACCGCACTCACCGACCGCAAGGACCGCGTGCTCGTGTGCCTCGATCGAAAAACCGGCAAGACGCTCTGGCAGAAAACCATCGTCACCTCGCCGCTCGAAGGCAAGCACAGGCTGAACAGCTTTGCGTCGAGCACGCCAGCAAGCGACGGCGCGATGGTGTACTGCACGTTCCTGGATCAGCGCGACATGGTCGTCGCCGCGTACGACATGGACGGAACGCAGAAGTGGCTGGTGCGGCCTGGCGTGTTCAAGAGCGTCCATGGCTTCTGCAGTTCGCCGGTGATCTACAAGGACAAGCTGATCGTCAACGGCGATCACGACGGCGCCGCCTACATCGTCGCGCTCGACCGAGCGACCGGCAAAACAATCTGGAAGACCGATCGCGAAAACAAGACGCGCAGCTACTCGACGCCGATCATTCGCGAGTTCGACGGCCGCACGCAGATGGTCCTGTCCGGGTCCAAATGCGTCGCCAGCTACGATCCCGACACGGGCAAGCGCCACTGGATCATCGACGGCCCGACGGAGCAGTTCGTTGCGTCGCTCGTGGTTAATCGCGGGCTCGTCTTCGTCACGGGCGGGTTTCCCGACCATCATCTGCTCGCGATTCGCCCGAACGGCAGCGGCAACGTCACCAAGACGCACATTGTGTGGCGCGACACCAAGGGCGTCTCGTACGTCCCGTCGCCGATCGCTGCGGGCGACTATTTTCTGGTCGTCTCCGACGACGGCGTCGCCAGTTGCCTCGACGCCGCCACCGGCGATCGGCAATGGCTGGAGCGCATCGGGAAACACTTCAGCGCATCGCTCGTTTCGGCGGGCGGCTTGGTCTACTTCCTGGCCGACGACGGCACGACCACCGTCGTCAGACCCGGCCCGAAGCTCGACGTGGTCGCCAAGAACGAACTGGGCGAATACTGCTACGCCTCGCCGGCGATCAGCGACGGCCAGTTGTTCATCCGCGCCGAGAAGCACCTGTTTTGCATCGGCGAGCGGCCGGCCCGATCGGCTGCTTTATCGAGTGCGATTCGATGATTAGACTGGATCGGTAATCGGAGGGCAGTCTTTCGGACAGGAGTGAGAAAGGAGCGGCGCGATGGCGACTGTGGCGCGGTCCCTGTACGACGACTTGTTGGACGTGTTGGCAGAGAGCGTCGACGCAAGACGACTGCGTGAGTTTCGGCTGCCGGTGCGACGCCAATTGCAAGTGGATCGGTTGCTGGAGAAGAACCGTGGGGGCACGATTTCACCCGTCGAGTCAGCGGAGTTGGATGAGTTCGAACGATTCGAGCACCTGGTACGCATGCTCAAGGCTCGATCGGCCAGAAGGAACGCCCGATGACTCGTCTTGCGTTGATCGTTGTGGCTGTAGCGGCGAACGCCTTCGGGGGCGAATGGAAGGCGGGCGCGGCCAAGACGCCGATCACGCCGGCAAAGCCGATGTGGATGTCCGGCTACGGCAGTCGCGACCACGCGGCCGAAGGCACGCTCCATGAACTGTGGTGCAAGGCGCTGGCGCTCGAGTCGCCCGGCGGCGCGCGGGCTGTTGTGATCAGCCTCGACCTGGTCGGCGTCAGCAAGGATCTCTCCGATCGCGCCTCGGCCCAGATCACCGAGAAGCTCGGCATTCCGCGCGCCGCGATCATGATCGCCACATCGCACACTCACACCGGGCCGATGACATCAGGCAACCTGGAACTGATGTTCGACCTGTCGGCCGAAGAGCAGCAGAAGATTCGCGACTACACACAATCGCTCGAAGCGAAGATCGTCCAGACCGTCGCCGACGCGGTCGGTCGACTCGGACCCGCTCGCCTGTCGTGGGCGAACGGCGCCGCTACGTTCGCCGTGAACCGACGCAACAACGTCGAGGCCAACGTGCCGCAGATTCGCGGCGTCGGCGAGTTGAAAGGCCCGGTCGATTACGAAGTGCCCGTGCTGTGCGTGCGTGCGCCCGACGGCAAGATCCGCAGCGTCGTCTTCGGCTACGCTTGCCACGCGACCGTGCTGAGCTTCTATCAGTGGAGCGGCGACTACCCGGGCTTCGCCATGATGGAACTCGAGAAGTCGCACCCCGATGCCGTCGCCCTGTTCTTCGCCGGATGCGGGGCCGACCAGAACCCACTGCCGCGCCGCACCGTCGAGCTGGCCGAGCAGTACGGACGCGAACTTGCCGAGTCGGTCGATGAGGTGCTCTACGGCACGATGAACCCCGTCGGCGATCGATTCGCCGCCAAGTTCGCGATCCTCGACCTGCCGCTCGACACGCTCCCGACCCCGGACCAAATGGTCAAGCTGGCCGAGTCGGGCAACGCGTACGAGAAGCGACTGGCTCGCGTGCTTCTCGATCGATTGAACAAAGGCGGCTCGCTCCAGCAGAAGTACCCGTACCCGATTCAGGTCTGGCATGTCGGCGGCGACCTGACCTGGGTGGCGCTCGGCGGCGAGGTGGTGGTCGACTACTCGGTCCGGCTGAAGCGCGAGCTCGCCCCCGGCCGCACCTGGGTCGCGGGCTACTGCAACGACGTGATGGCCTACATTCCGTCGCTGCGCGTGCTCAAGGAGGGCGGCTACGAGGGCGCGTCGTCGATGGTGCTCTATGGCCATCCCACCAAGTGGGCGCCGAGCGTCGAAGAACTGATCGTGGCCAAGGTCCACGAGCTGGCGAGGCAACCAGCCGGCGCGAACGGGACAAAGGGGGACTCGAACCAATGAACCCGCCGAAGACCCTTGCCGCGTGCTTGACCGCGAGTGCCATGCTGACCGCGCTGTCGTGCGCGCGGCAGGAAGAAGACTTCAAGGCCGAACTGCCGCGCATACCGGCGACCGCGCCGCACGACGCCGCGAAACAGTTCAAGCTGCTCGACGGGATCCGGATCGAGCTCGTGGCGGCCGAGCCGCTGGTCACCAGCCCGGTCGACATGGCGTTCGACGAAGATGGCCGACTCTGGGTGGTCGAGATGAACGACTACCCGTTCGGCCCGCACGAAGGCAACCCGCCGCAAGGCCGAGTGCGCGTGCTGGAAGACAAAGACGGCGACGGACGCATGGACTCGAGCCACACGGTCGTCGACAAGCTGTCGTGGCCGACCGGCTTGGCGTTGTGGGACGGCGGCGCCTTCGTCGCGTGCGCCCCCGACATTCTATATATAAAGGACACCGACGGAGATTACGCAGCGGACGTGCGCGACGTTGTGTTCACCGGTTTTCAAACCCAGAACGTCCAGGCCCTGCTGAACAATATCAAGTGGGGCATCGACAACTGGTTCTACGGCGCGAGCGGACCGAACGGTGGCCAGGTGCGTTCCGGCAAGAACCGGGCATCGACGCCGCTCAATGTCGGCGGCCGCGACTTTCGATTTCGACCGTCCGGCGAGTTCGAGCTTGTCTCGGGCGGCGGCCAGTTTGGTCACTCGATGGATGACTTCGGCCGCCGGTTTGTCTGTTCCAACTCAAGTCACGCGCGGCACGTCGTACTTGAGAATCGTTACCTCGCCCGCAACCCCTCGTTGGCCGTACCGGCCGTCGTTCATTCGATCCCCAGCGACGGCGATCAAGCGCCGGTCTATCGCCTCAGTCCGGCCGAGCCATGGCGGATCGTCCGCACTCGCCTGCGCGTTGCGGGCAAGGCGCCCGGTCCGATTGAGCACGGCGGCAAAGTAACGGGCTACTTCACGTCGGCCACCGGCATCACGATCTACCGCGGCACGGGGCTGGGCGACGATTTCTACGGCAACTTGTTCATCGGCGACGTCGCGAGCAATCTGGTGCATCGCAAGCGGCTGACGCCGAGCGGCGTCACGTTCGTCGCCGACCGCATGGAAAAGGAGCACGAGTTTCTCGCCACGCCCGACACCTGGTTCCGGCCGTGCAACTTCGCGGGCGGACCCGACGGCGCACTCTACATCTGCGACATCTACCGCGAAGTCGTGGAACATCCCGCGTCGATTCCAGAGATCATCAAGAAGCACCTCGACCTGACGAGCGGCAAAGACCGCGGCCGCATCTGGCGAGTCACCCGGACCGACGCGCCGCCATACCAGAAACCGCAGCTCGGCAAGGCGAGCGTCGCTGAATTGGTCGAGGCCTTGCGGCGGCGCGACGGCTGGTGGCGCGAGACGGCCGCGCGGCTCATTTACCAACGGCAGGACAAGTCGGCTGCGCCGGCGCTCCAGCAACTACTCAAAGACCCACAGCCCGAAACTCGCGTCGCAGCGCTGTGGGCGCTCGACGGTCTCGGTACGCTGACAACCGAATCGATCTTGGCCACGCTTGCCGACCCGTCGGCGGACGTGCGCGAACAAGCGATTCGACTCGCCGAGCCGCGAACGGCAGCGTCGGCCGAACTGCGCGACCGGTTGATCTCGCTCGCGAACGATTCGAGCGTACGGGTCCGTTTCCAACTGGCGTACACGCTCGGCTCGATCGACGATCCGCGCGTCGGTGCGTCGCTTGCCAGCCTGGCTATTCAAGACGGCGGCGATGTCTGGTGTCGTACGGCAATTCTCAGCTCGCTGGGCGACCCCGCAACAAAAGGCAAACCAAGCAAGTCGCAGGCGCTGCTCGCCTCGCTGACGAGCGACGCACGGCAGGTCGTCAAGACGCCCAGCGAACTGTTGGCCCAACTCGTCGTGCTGGTCGGGCTGCGCAACCGACCCGACGAAGTTCGCGCGGCGATGGCGTTCATTACCAGCGGCATTCCGGCTGGTCAGGAAGAACGTCAGTGGGCGATGCTGCGGGGCTTGGCCGACGGTCGACGCCGCGCGGGTGAACAGCACGACCCGTTAGGCGTGCCGCTCGATGACCGGCCGGGCACGGTGACGAAGCGCGTGGCCGAACTGGTCGATCGGGCTGCGGCGGTGGCTCAAGACGACAAGTCGGCCGATTCGCGACGCATTGCGGCGATCGGCGTTTTGGCCTACGCGCCGTTCGGGTTGGCAGACAAGACGTTGCCCGCATTGTTGCTTCCCCGCACTCCGCAACCGGTGCTGCTGGCCGCCGTGCGCACGCTGTCGGCGTTCTCCGACGCGCGCGTGGCGCCGCTCTTGCTCGAATCGTGGAAGACCTACAGCCCGCCCGTGCGCCGCGAGGTGATGGAGGCACTGCTCGCCCGGGCCGACCGAATTCCACGGCTGCTCGACGCGCTGGACCAGGGCGTGGTGCGCCGCGGCGACATCGAACTCGATCGGCGCATGCAACTGGTGCAACATCGCGACGCGGCGATTCAAGCTCGCGCGAAGAAGTTACTCGACGCCGCACCGGGCGATCGGGCGAAAGTAATCGCGGCGTACCGACCCGCGCTCGACGGCCCCGCGAGCGCCGAACGCGGCCTGGAAGTGTTCCGCAAGCACTGCAAGACGTGTCACCGGGTCGCGGGCGAGGGAACCGACGTTGGCCCCGACCTGCGCACGGTCAAGGAACGCACGCCGGACCAACTGCTTGAGCAGATATTGGACCCGAACCGCGAGATCAATCCGGCCTACATCAACTACACGCTCGCCACGACCGACGGCCGCATCCTGACCGGCCTCATCGCCGGCGAGAGCGCGACCAGCGTCACGCTGAAGCGAGCGGAAGGCGCCGCCGATACGATCCTGCGCACCAACATCGAAGAGATGCAGTCCACTGGACTGTCGCTCATGCCCGAAGGACTCGAAAAGGAAGTGACCCCTGAACAGATGGCCGACGTCATCACGCTGCTGCGCAGCAGCGTGCCGTGAGTCTGGCTCCACCGAGTACGATGGTCGAATCCGTTGGCGAGATTGACAACCGACGATCCGTGACGCAAAGTGACCCATCACGACCGCGAGAGTGGCGGAACTGGCAGACGCGCAGGACTTAGGATCCTGTGGGGCAACCCGTGAGGGTTCAACTCCCTCCTCTCGCATTGATACGAGCGGCCCTGTTTACTCCGAAGGTGGCACATGACCCTACGCCTTCTGGCAATTGTCTTCTTGATCCTGGCCTTAACGACATCAGGCCGCACAGCCCCGGCAGCAGTCGCGGAAGAGTCGATAGCGTTCATCTCCGCATTCGCGCCCGCCGACAAAGGAGCGATCCACAGATGGCAAGTCACATCCGCCGGCGATCTGAATCCGCTTCAACGAACCAAGACTACGTGCTCTGGCTGTACTCTGAAGGGCTGGGTAGAATTGGAACCACTTTGGTGCGAATCCGCGTCCAAAGGGCGCAGTCGTCCGGGCTGCACCGATCGCGACCGCCTAACCCGTCGAACGGAATCCGGGACAAAGACAGTCAAACGGGAGAACGGCTCAAATGTCTACCGCCGGTAAGGTGCTCGTCGTCCTGATCATCTTGGCGACCTTGGGGTTTCTGTGGCTTGCGTTTGCGGTTCTGGAAACGCGCCACCAGTGGGACGTCAAGATCAAGGCAAAAACCGAAGAGGTGGCCAAGGTCGAGCAAGAGATCGCGGTGCTTGAGAATGGTTCGGAGGAGTTCGCCGCCAACTACAAGGCACTGGCCGACGAGGTGCTCGCGACGGGTTCCGAGGCGGCGCGGCAGGAGTTTGCCAAGCGGATCGCCGACGGCCATTCGCTCAAGACGTCGTTTCAGTTGGCGATGGACCTGTTCGTTGAAAAGGAGAAGATCGACGCATACCAACAAGCAGTCCGCGACATCAACGAGATGACTAAGACGCCCGTCATCGAAGAGACGACGTGGAACGCGGTCGTTGCCAAGTATGCCGCAGCCGATGCCGACCTAACCCTGGCGAGGACGAACCTCGACAAGGCCTATGCCGCGTACTTCGGCCAGGCGGCGGCCGTACCCGGCGGAGCGCCGAGTGTGCGCGACATGTTGTCGTCGGCGTCTCCCAAGGGATTCCTCGGCTTCGACCAGATGACCGACTTCCCCGCCCACTTGAGACAACTCATCAGTTCGCAGGGGGCCAACTATCGTGCACAACTGAGCGAGGGCCAGAAAAACGGGACGTTCATGAAGGACAAGGTGCAGGCGACCGTGGCCGAGGCGAACACCTGGCGAGCGACGATGGAAGGGGCGCAGCGCGAGCAAGAGGAGCGCACGAACGAGGAGAGCGACCTGACTCAGCAAAAGGCCCGCGAGAAAAGATCGCTCGCCGATGCCAAGGCCGCGCGCGACAAGGCCCAGGAAGAGTACGACCAGTTGTTCGCCGCGTGGCAAAAGGCCGAGGCGGAGACGCGATGGTATGCCGACCAGATCAAGCTGGCCGAAATCCGCTACGACCAAAAGCGCGGCCTAAGAACTGCGGTCTTGTCGGACAACGGGCGGGAGGAGCAAGGCCGGGTGCAGCGGGTCGATCCACAGGATGGTACGATTCGCATCAGCATCGGCGGTCTACATGGAGTCAAGACCGGCTCACAGTTGCACGTCTATCGCTACGGGTCCGACCCCCGCTACCTTGGCTTGCTCGAAGTGCTCAGGTCCGATTCGGACGGGGCAGACGCTAGAATGCTCCCGGAGTACAGCCAAACAGCGGTGCAGGTCGAAGACCTGGTCTCATCCGAAATCCGGCCACCGGACCCCAAGGACGAGGCGAAGCAATAATCACCCGCCCCGTTGCAACGCAGCGGCGAACGACAGGGACGGAAACAGGAACGATGGTGTGCCCTGCAGCGTGGTATGCGCCACTGCAGCCTGCGGCGGCGTCTTGGGCATCGGCAACACTCGCGGCCGGAACATCTCTTCGAGGTCGCGCATTTCATCCGTGGGCGTGCTCATCAGTTCGGTCGCTGCGGGCAGACACTGAATCAAAGCGCCGGCCACCTGATGAACCAGATCGCTGCGCGCCATAGGCCCGTCGGGCGCCGTGCCGGCGATGCTCCGCAGCGGCACGCGCAGCAGTCCGGGAAAGCGGCCGTAGGTTCCGGCGAAGTCGGTCGCCCGGGCTGGATCCACCACAAAACGACTGCACTTGACGAGCGGGGCAAGCGATCCGCACAGCACGTCACTGAGCCGGTCGCACGCACTGCCCAGTCGATCGAGCGATTGCAGATCCTGTTTCGGCGCATCGCCGCACCGTGTCACCGCGGCCATCGCGGCCAGCACCGCCCGCTCGTAAGCACGCAAGCTGCGTAGGGCCGTATCGCGAGCCAGCGGAATATCGAGCCGATCGCCGACCGCGTGCAACAGCACTCCCGCTACGCGCATCAAGACGCCGACCGTGGCGATCGTCTGCAGCGTGGGCAAAACGTCTTTTCGCCAGGCCGTCACGCCCGCATCGATCAGTTCGTGTGATTCGTCGTCCCGAACGCAAGCGCGGTGGACCGTGATCCGACGGCAGGAAAACTCGGGCGGCACGACCGACTCTGACGCTGACACATCGGGCGCGGGAGGATCGAGCCGGGCCGTCCAAGCCTGAAACAGCGCCCGGCTGGTCCGAAGGTAGCGGCGCAGCGCCACAGACGCCACACCGCCCGATCGGTCAATCAACTCGCCGCCATGTTCCGCCAACCGGCCGGCCAACGCCAGCACCTGTCTGTGCGTCATGGTAACTCCACCTGAAAATGCATCGCTCGTAAAACCTGTTCCGAGACAGAGGCGGTGGCCGTGCATCCCCAAACAGCAAAGCCGATGCCAAGCCACGGCGACCAGAAGATCGCGAAAAACGCCGAGAAATACCGGGTGGCAGGACCGGTTCGGTTGTCAATCCGCCACACGTGTCTGCGGCGGGTGAAATCCGTCATCCTGGACGTGCCCGTCCAGTTGCTCGAAAGCTACAGTTTGCCAGACGGCCGCACCGTGACGGATCAAGTCCCAGGCGTGATGAGCTACGCAAACACCGACTCGATGACGCGACCTTCGTTCACGGTCGCGCGTTCGGGTCGGCCCTGGTGGTGATAGATGAGTCGCTCGTGGTCGAGGCCCATCGCGGCCAGTATCGTAGCGTGCAGGTCGTGGACATGAATGCGGTTGTCGACGGCGAACAGGCCAAACTCATCGGTCGCGCCGATTATCTGACCGCCCTTCACACCCCCGCCGGCCAGCCACATCGTGAATCCGTATGGGTTGTGATCGCGGCCGTCGCCCTTCTCGGACATGGGCGTGCGGCCGAATTCACCGCCCCAGATCACGAGCGTCGAATCGAGCAGCCCACGCCGCTTCAGGTCCTTGAGCAAGCCGGCGATCGGCTTATCGGTTGAGCGGCACAGTCCGGTGTGGTTCTGCTCGATCTTTGAGTGCGCGTCCCACTTGCTGCCCGATCCGGAATAGAGTTGCACGAAACGGACCCCGCGCTCGACGAGCCGCCGCGCAAGCAGGCAATTGCGACCGAAAGCCGCGGTCGCCTTGTCGTCGAGTCCGTAGAGTTCCTCGGTCTCCTTGGTCTCTTGCGTCAGATCGACGGCTTCAGGGGCGTGGGCTTGCATGCGGAACGCGAGTTCATACGCCGCGATCCGCGCTTCCAACTCATCGTCGCCTGTGCGCGATTCGAGATGGTGACGGTTCAGCTCATTGATGAATCGCAGCTTGTTTCGCTGCTGCAGGTCCGAAACCGAATCGGGCGGTGTAAGGTGCAAGATCGGCGCCTTGCCGTTCTCGAACTTCGTCCCTTGATGCGTGGCCGGCATGAACCCCGTGCCCCAGACGCGGCTTCCGCCGGGCGGCTCCTTCTCGTTGTCGAGCAGCACCACGAAGCCGGGCAGGTTGCGGTTCTCGCTGCCTAGCCCGTACGTCACCCACGCACCTAGGCTTGGTCGACCCGCCAGGATGCTGCCGGTGTTCATCTGGCAGACACTGCCAACGTGGTTCAGACCGTTCGCCCAGCACGACCGAATCACGGTGATGTCGTCGACGCAATCGCCGACGAGCGGGTACCAGTCGGAAACGGGAATGCCGCTCTGGCCGCACTGCTTCCACTTGCGCCGGCTTGCCAGCAGCGCGTTGTCCGACACACCCATCGGCGTGATCGGCCGTTCGATTGATTCGGGCAATGGTTTACCGGCGTACTCGTTCACCAGCGGCTTCGGATCGAACGTGTCGAGATGACTGGGTCCGCCGTCCATAAACAGGAAGATCACGCTCTTGGCCCGCGCTGCGAGCTGTCCGGGCCGGCCTGCGAGCGGGTTGCGCTTGCGAGCCGTCTCGGCCGCGTCGGCCCGCCCGGCCGGGACGATGCCGTCATCCACCAGCAGACTGTGCAGCGCCAGCGCACCGAACCCGCACCCAGCCCGCGCCAGGAAGTCGCGCCGGGTTCGTGGGGACTCTCGATGGGAGCGACCTGTAGGATTGTTTTGCATGACACGAAGCGATTGAGAAGCTGTCGACGTCCTTACGCTACACTCTGTTGTCTTGCGGCGAGGTTGGCCAAGTGCTGACGAACGGCAGCCAGAAGCTGCTCGTCTTCGATGTCCCACAACGCCTGGTCCCACGGTCCGGCCGCCAAGAAAGTCAGGTTGGCGATCAACTGGCCGAAACGGATCTCGGGATCAAGTTCGCTCAACCGATCCAACTCGCGGAGGAGTTCTTGTCGAACAGGCGAGATCATGCGATCAACTCTCCGATCTTGGGCAGTCCAGCGCCCGCCCTGCCAACTTTGCCAACCACTTCGACTCGCACCAACATTCCCGGACACAGTTTAGCAACGCGCGTTGCGCGTGTCACGCCGTTGAAGATCACCAACCCACCGTCCGTGCACTGGTAGACCCAGATGGGCGGCATCCCCGCAGTCGAGGTCCCAAACCGCGCGATCTGACGATGCAGCTTGATCGGGTCGGCTCCGGCGCGGCGAGACGACGGCACGTGCAAGCTGCGCGGATCAACATCGAGGAACCACGAAGCCATGTTCGTTTCGGGCGCGCGGAATCGAGGGAGGACTGCAGCGACGCTCAATCAACATACACAAACTCATTGGCGTTCAGCAGGGCGTGGCAGAAATCTGCGAGCGCGGCAGCGGCAGGCGCCGTAGTTGATTCGGCCGGCTGCGTCGGGGCGATCAGTTTCTCCTGCTGGTCAATGAACTTGGCGGCTTCGGTTGCCTCACGGTCGGTCGGCTCGCGGCCGAAGGCTACGACGTATGCCCGCCGGATCAGCGTGGGTCGGTCGGGCTCGGGCGTCTCGGACCGTAAGCGGTCGGCGAACGTGCGGGCCAAGGCGATGATCTGGTCGCCGTTGAGCAGCATCAGCGCCTGCGGGGCCGTGGTCGTCACCGCGCGGCGAGCGCAACTTTCGTGCATGTCGGGCAGGTCGAACACGTCGAGCATCGGAAACGGCAGGTTCCGCTTGGCCATGATGTAGATCGACCGGCGGTCGTGGTCGTGCGCGTCTTTCGACGCTTCCCACTTGTACTCGCTGGAAAAACCGCGCGGCAGTTCCGGTCGCACGCCCGGCCCGTACATCGTGGGGTTCAGCTTGCCGGCGACGGCCAACATCGCGTCGCGCGTCGCTTCGGCCGTCGCCCGGCGGCGCGGGTGATGCCAGTAGAGCGTGTTGTCCACGTCGGCCGTTTCCGCCGCGCCCGGCTGCGTACCGGCCGCGCGGCGGTAGCTCGATTGGCGATAAACCTCGGACGTCATGATCAGTCGGTGCATTGCCTTGACGCTCCAACCGCGTGCCACGAACTCAGCGGCCAGCCAGTCGAGCAACTCGGGGTGCGTGGGCGGCTCGGTCTGCGTGCCGAAGTCGTTGGCGTTCTCGACCAGTCCGCGGCCGAGATGCCCCTGCCAGATGCGGTTCACCATGACGCGGGCGGTCAGCGGGTGACCCGGATCAGTCAGCCAGCGGGCGAGCGTGGTGCGGCGGCCCGACGTGTTGGGGCGCGGCGGTACGATGTCGGCCGGCCGTTCGGTCGCGCCGTCGAGCGCCGAAAGAAAGCCGGGCTGCAACTCGCGAATCGGTTTGTTGTAGCTGCCGCCGGCGAGCAGGTGAGTTTTCGGCATGTTCTCGGGCTGCTCGCCCACCGACATGGTTTCGAGCGGGCGCGGCGGCGCGGGCTGAGTCTTCACCATCGAGTCCATCTGCTGACGTAGTTCCGTGCGCTGCCGCTTCTGGTCGTCGTTCATCTTGGCGAGCATCTCTTTCTCTTCCACCTTGATCTGACGCTCGGACCAGAAGGCGAGCTGGTGCTGCAGCGCGGTGCGCTTCTCGGGGACTGTGTCGACCGCTTCGAGCACGATCGCCGGAAACTTCAGCCGCTTCTCGTGGCCGGCCTTGACGCGGGCCGATTGCTCGATCGCGTGCAGCTCGGCGCGGGCCGACTCGGTTTCAGTGAGCCACTGGTCGTACTCGCGGCCGTAGGCGGCCAGTTGATCGGCCGATCCGACGGCGAGGCGGTCGCGCGGGAAGATGCCGACAAAAAAAGCCTGCAACCGATAGAAGTCCGTCTGCAAGATCGGGTCGAACTTGTGGTCGTGGCACTGCGCACAACCGAGCGACAGGCCGAGGAACACCGAACCGACGTTGGCCGTGAGGTCGTTGAAGGCGTCTTGCCGCGCGAGCAGAATGTTCGACGCGTTGCTCTCGTCGGGCCAGAGCCGATTGTAGCCGCTGGCGACGATCGCCTCGGGACTGTCTGGAAACAGCTCATCGCCGGCCAACTGTTCCAGCACGAACCGATCGTACGGCGTGTCTCGGTTGAACGCGCGGATCACATAGTCGCGGTACTTGTACGCCAGCGGCCGCAACGAGTCTTCCTTGTAGCCGGCCGTGTCGGCGAACCGCACGAGGTCGAGCCAGTGGCGGCCCCAGGTCTCGCCGTACTGCGGGCTGTCGAGCAGCCGGTCGACGAGTCGCTCGTAAGCGTTGGGCAAATCATCGGCGAGGAACTGGTCGATCTCCTCGGGAGTCGGCGGCAGTCCTAGGAGGTCGAACTTCACGCGGCGCAGCAGTTCCCGTTTTTCGGCGGGCGGCGAGAAGGTCAGCCCGCGCTGTTCCAGTCGATCGAGCACAAACGCATCGATCGCGCTGCGCACGCGATCGGCCTGCTGCACGGTCGGCACGGCCGGCCGCTCGACCGGCCGAAACGCCCAGTAACCACGGTCGTCGGCCGCCACGGCCGCCGGGACTTCGCTCGCGAAGGTGCCAGCGACGACGCACGCCGTGGCCAGCAGCAACAATCGCACTTGCCAACCAATCATCATGCGCACTCCACGAGAGAGCTTGGTGCGGGAGTCGGGCCGGTCGCCGGCTCATCCACGTCGTTCAACGGCCGCGCCCGCGACAAACGTTTGCCCAACTGGTAAAGTTCGTCCATGATTCGCAGCCGTCGCCGTATCGCGTCGGCCGACCTGCGGTCGCCTGCGGCTCCGCGTTAAACGAGTCAAACCTGCCGCGTGCGGCATAACCGCAACCCGAGCGGATCCGATTTTACGGTGAATCCCGGGCGTTGGACAGGGGTTTGTGCAACCAGACGAAAGGACAACTCAATGAATAGGAGCACGAAACCGGACAAGTCGTGGTGGCGGTTGGCCGGGTCGTTGGTGGTGCTGTCGTTGTTGTGGAACAGCCGGGCGGTCTCGGCCGACGGGCGGGACGATCGTCGCCTGCTCTATGTGGCAACGCCTGGGGTCCGGAACTATCTGGAATACGGCGGGCACGGCCTGCTGGTGTTCGATATCGATAATGGCCATCGGTTTGTGAAGCGGATTCCGACCGGCGGACTCGACGAGAACGGCAAGCCGCTGAACGTGAAGGGGGTGTGCGCCAGCGCAGCGACGAAGCGAATCTACATCAGCACCATCCGCACGCTTCAGTGCATCGACCTCGTGACCGAGCGATCACTTTGGGAACGTGCCTACGAAGGCGGCTGCGACCGCATGGCCATCGCGCCCAACGGCAAGGTGATCTACCTGCCGTCGTTCGAGAAAGACCACTGGCACGTCGTCGACGCGGCGACCGGCGATGTGATCGCCCGAATCGTTCCCAAGTCGGGCGCGCACAACACCGTCTACGGACCGAACGGCAAGGAGGCCTATCTGGCCGGCCTGCGCTCGCCGCTGCTGACGGTGGCTGAGACGGGCACGCACACCGCGGCCCGAACCGTCGGGCCGTTCAGCGCGAGCATCCGGCCGTTCACGGTCAACGGCAGCCAGACGCTGTGCTTCGTCAACGTGAATGAGTTGCTGGGCTTCGAGATTGGCGACATGACGACGGGCAAGAAGTTGCACCGCGTCGAGGTGCAGGGTTTTGAGAAAGGTCCGGTCAAGCGACACGGCTGCCCCAGCCACGGCATCGGCCTCGTGCCCGACGAGAAAGAAATCTGGCTGACCGACGCGACCAACCGCCGGCTGCACATATTCGACGCCACCGTGATGCCGCCGAAACAACAGGCGAGCATTCTGCTTCGCGACGAGCCAGGCTGGGTGACGTTCAGCATCGACGGCCGCTACGCATATCCCTCCACGGGCGACGTGATCGAAGTGGCGACGCGCCGGATCATCGTCGGACTGACCGACGAAACGGGCGCCGCCGTCCAGAGCGAAAAGATGGTCGAGATCGACTTCCGCGGCCGCGAACCGGTCCGCGCGGGCGATCAATTCGGCATTGGCCAGAAGCGATGACCTGTCGCGGGCCGGTCAGTTTGCTGCGGGCGCCTTCTCATCGAGCAACGTCGTGATGATGGCTTCGAGCTGCATCTCGTTGCGATAGCCCACTTCCTTGAGTCGCACCTTGCCACCACGGTCGATGAAGAGGGTGGTGGGATAGCCCTGGAAGTCGGGCACTCGCCCCTGCGCGGCCGGGTCGCCGATGAGGTTCGTGTAGGGAACGCCCTGCTGCTCGACGAAACGCTTGACCGTTTCATTCACCTTTTCAGCCGGTACACGTTCGTATGCTAGGCCGACAATCTCCAGGCCTGCCTCGCGATATTTCTTGTGCAAGGCCGCCAGGTGGGGAATCTCCATGCGGCACGGACCGCACCACGTGCCCCAGAAGTCGACGATAAGCACCTTGCCCTTGAAATCAGCCAGCGACACGGTCTTGCCATCGAGGTCGGGCAGGGAGAAATCAAAGTCGAACGGCTCGTGCGCGGCGATCAACTGCTTGGCGTGCTCGCGAGCGCGCTCGAGCATCTTCGCCTCCACGCCGCCGCGCCACGTCTTGAATTCCTCCAGCGGTCGGAGCGGATTGAGGTCGGCGTCCTGATCGAGCTGGGCCAGGTCGGTGAAACCCGCGTCGATCGCCTCGCCCAGCGACTGGAGCGCCTTGTCGTTCTGGCCGGTTTGTGCATAGCCACACGCTTCGTTGTAAAGTACGACCGGCAACCACTGCAGCTCGGCGCCGCTCAGCTCGCCCTGCAGTTTGCGCAACTGACGCAACTGCGCCGCCGACTTGAGCAGCAACGGATACGCCTCCTTAGAGCCGTCCTGAGCGAGTCGCATGGCGTGCGTTTGCACGACCTGGTAGGCAAGCTGTAGCACTTGCGGGTTGTTCGGTTCGAGCTTGAGCGCGTGATCGAGTTCATCCATGGCCCCGGCGATATTTCCAGCGCCGGCAGCGGTGCGCGCACGATCGACGAAGTCCTTGGCAGTGTCGAGTGGCGGGGCAGGCTCGCTCTGCTTCGTGACCGAGCCGCTCGGCCCCACCGGGACGGGTTGTTCGGCGACAGCGGCCGGCGCGGGATCGCTCGCGGGCGCCTTCTCCTCAACGGCTGGTTTCGAGGGCGGGGTAGCTGCGGTACTGGCCGGTGGAGGCGCCGGTTGCGAACAGCCGACGGCGAAAAGCACCGAGCTCAGGAAGCCCACGAGTCGTTTCATTGTGAGTTCTCCAAGAATGACGCACGCGGCCAGAGACGACACGGCAGCAGTGTCTCCCGCCCGAACGCCAAAGTCAATCAGTAACTGGCAACGCGCGGCGTGAGGCCCCAGGCTTGCCGGCGCGGTGTACCGGCCTTATCGTAGGAGCACCGGCGCAAGCTTGTTTCCGGGGAACTGGCTGTGGGGCGGGCTTCCAGCCTGCCACCAGTTCCTTGATCGACATTTGGCAGGCTGGAATCCCGCCCCACGGCCAGCCGGCACCTTCGAGGACTTCGCCATGAACTCAGCCTCTCGGTCGATCGCACTTGCCCTCGTCGCGGCGCTGGTCGTATCGCGTGGGTCGGCGCAAGAGCCGCCGCGGGAACCAGCCGCCGAGTCGGCCGTGCCGGTCATCGGCGGGACGATCGAGTTGGACCTCGCGCACCTGTGCGATCAGAAGGGGTGCGTGGAGCATTTCCAAAAGTCGCTGCCGGCGATGCCGCCCATCGTCGGCGTGCGAACTTCGCCGAGTTCCGACCATCCGCGAGCCACGCTGTTCGTCCGGGCCAGTCAGGCGATCGACCTCTGGACGCTGGTCGAGTCGCTCGGCGAAAAGGGAATCACGGTGAACCACATCCGGCCGCGCGACTTTCCGTCGGTCGCGATCGAGGTGGAACTGCGTCGCTGGAAGACTGCGGACGACGACAAGTTCCCAGGCCAGTGCATGACTTGCCTGGTGCGATTAGCCAACGTCGTTGGTTCGATTCCGTGGGCGAAGGAAGCGGCCGCGGTAGCCAGCGGCGTGCGAGTGCAATATGCGCCGGCAGACGCGGACATCGCCGAGTTGATGCGCGCGATCCAGCGAGCGGGCACGTGCCCGGCGGGCGTGTGGCTCGTGCCGGCCGATGCCGCACCGCCGACTCCGGCAACACCGCTCGTGGCGAGTCGATCGGCGACGCCGAAAGCCGGCGGCTCCGAGGCGCATCCGCTCATCCAGTTCGACCTCGACCACGAATGCTCGCCGGCGACTCGGCCTCTCGATGCGGTCGGCGAGCTGGCGTGGGTCAGCCGCTCGGGCCTGTCGGCGGGCCCGCTGGGCGACATCGCCGCGCCGAGAGTGCTCGACGGCGCTACGCTGCTCGTCGCCGTGGGCGACCGCCAGCACGCCGAACTGGCGCCGCTCGTTCGCGAGCTGCGCCGCAACGGCCAGAGCCCGCGCCGCGTCCGACTCGATGGGTTCCACGACTTGCGCGTGCAGTTCGAGTTCGCTCACTTGTGTGGCGAAGTGGAATACTCGAAGCCGCCCGAGAAGCCGAAAAAGTCCGACGGCGAAATGAAGGAAGAGGCAAAGAAAGACGAAGCCAAAAAGGACGCCGACAAGAAAGAGGAGCCGAAGAAGGAAGAGAAGCCGTTCGTGCCGCAACCGCTGCGGCCGGCCCCGTCCAGCAACGCGCGGCGGGCGATCGAGCGAGCGATCGCCGAAGTCGAGTGGGTCGAAGACGCGACGTATCAGGAGTACCACACCAAGCCGGAATTCAACGGCCCACGTCGGCTGACGATGAGCATGCACGTCGGCGACGAGGCCATACGGCTCGATGATCTGGTCGAGGCTCTCGCGCGGTCTGGATTCCCTCCCACGTCGGTACGTGTGAGCCGGCTGTTCCCCGGCCTTGCGTTTGGCGAGCGGCTGCCGGTCGACGCCCAGGTCGCGGACGCGGAGGGTACAAAGCGACCGCTCGCGTCGTTTCGCCGGCCGGGCAAGCCGCTGGTCGTGGCGTTCGTGTCGCTCAAGGCGGCGCGGAAGTCCAAGTACGAAGCCGATCCGAAGTTCTTCGCACAGATCAAGAAGACGGCCGCCGCGTTTAGCGACCGAGCGGATTTTGTCGCCGTCAGTAGCAACGCCGAAGACGAGTTTGCCGCCGTCGTGGACTTCTTGAAGAAGGCCGAGTGGGAGGTACCCGCGCTGCACGATGCGTCGGGGCTTGCCCGCGCCGTACTCAACGCTCAGGCGACTGCGCCGCCGCATCTGTTCGTTTTCGACGGCGACGGTCGGCTGCGCTACGCCGGCGACCCGCACGACAACTGGGAGAAGCCTGGCGAGAAACAGCGCGACTTCCTGGCCGAGGCTCTGGAACTTGTGCTCGCCGGCAAGTACGGTGCGAACGGCGCCGTCTTCTTTCAATCGCCTCGGTGCAACTGTTCCAGTCCAAACTGCAAGTGCCCGAAGTGCGGCTGCGGCCCCAGTTGCCGATGCGACATCGGCCACTGAAACGTCGGCTTCTAACACGGCCCGGTCGGGCCGGCCAAAGACGTTGCGGACTCGCGTTGGAATTCGTTTAACCCCGTTTAACCCGCAGCCGCAGGCGATTCGTTTAACCCGCAGCCGCAGGCGAGGCACAACAAACGCCAGCCATGCCTCGCCTGCGGCTGCGGGTTAAACGACCGAAGCCGATTTCAGACCCTATGCAATGCGGCACAGTACTTAGCTTAGAGGACTTCCGTCAGTTGAGATCCAGCATTCGATCGATCAGGTCGGCCGTCAGGCGCCGCAGCCAATTCACGACTGGACCTGACTTGCGTCCATGCTCGCGAGCAAGTGTTTCCGGTCGCCGATTACCGTGCGCGAGGCGGCGAGCAGAATCACAACCAACACACCACACAAGATGGGCACGACATACATTGCCTGATGCAGGCCGATCGCCCGGAATCTGTCGGGCAGGAGCAGCTTTCCATCGGCGGTGACCTCGACCGCCACGCGAGCCAGACCGGCGGCCCGAGCCGCAAGCGAATCGCTGAGCCAACCGGTTCCCACCGGACCGAGCACCGCGCCCAGCGCATACATCGCAAAGAAGTACACCGCCATCGCCGTGCCACGCAGCGACGGCCCGATGATGTCTTGAATCGACGCGTACACCGTGCCGTAGTAGGCCGACATCATGGCGTAGGTCAGCACCATCCAGAACGCGAACGGCCACGGCTGGCCGGCCGGTACGGCTAGTCCAAGCAAAACGAACGGCACGGCCAGCGCAATCGCGCAGCAACTGACCTCGAGCCGCCCGCTCACTCGTCGCCGAAACGCCAAATCGCCGAGCCAGCCGGCCAGGAACATGCCGGCCGCTCCGATTCCCCACACCAGGCCGCTGGCCAACCCGGCCGCGTCCCTTTCGAGTTCGTGATAACGACGCATCACCGAGGTAAGAAATGTGCCGAGCGCGTAGGTGTTGAAGTTGTGCACCGCGCCCGAAAGGATAATCCACCACATCGTCGGTCGGGCCAGCACCGACCGCAGCGCCGCGCCAAACGGAATCGGTTCGGCCGCGGGTGCGATTTGGTCGGCCAGTCCGCGGACCGAATCATCGACATACAAAACTGCCAACGCCAGTACCAGACCTGGTATCGCCGGAATGTAGAACGCAGCCTGCCAGCCAAATCGCTGCGCGATCACGCCGCTCAGTACCGAACTAATCCCGAGTCCGAGCGGCAGCCCGAGCATGAAGATAGCGAGCGCCCGCGCGCGACGTTCCGCTCCGAACAAGTCGCCGATCAACGAACTGGCCGTCGGCGCACAACTCGCTTCGCCCACGCCGACGCCCAAACGGCAAACGAACAGCGACCAAAAGCCGCTCGCCAGTCCCGACGCGGCCGTGAGCACGCTCCACACCGCCACGCCCGCCGCGAGCACCCACGTCCGCCTCCACACGTCGGCCAGTCGCCCGAGCGGCACGCCCACGACCGCGTACAGCACAATGAACGCCGTGCCAAGCAGCCCCAGATCGCGATCGGAAAGCTCCCACTGCCGACGAATGTCGTCTTGCACGACCGGCAGGATTTGCCGGTCGTAGAAGTTCATGAAGTTGATGCCGCACAGCACGGCGAGCGTCAGCCACGCGCGAGTCGGAGACATAGAAATGGTTCGAACCGACCGCAGGCTTGTAAAGGGAAGCGAGCGGCGTGGAACGCACGCGTCTCGCGTGCGTTCCACGCGCGAATGCTCGGTGTCAGGTCAACTGTTCGAGCGCCAATCGAGCCGCCTTCTTCTGCGGCTCGTCGGCGTCGTTGGCGGCGATGGCCTTGTAGATCGCCGCGGCAGCGTCTTTCTGGCCCGCGTTGCGCAGGGTCTCGGCGAGTCGAACGCGGGCCTTTTGAGCGCGAGCGCGAGCGCGAGGCGAACCAGTCTTGGTCGCGGCCGCGATTACGTCGTCATTCGACCGCTCGGCCAGGTTGGCCAGCGATTCGATCGCCGCCAGCCGGACTTCATCGTCGGCGTCCTGAGCGGCCTTGTGCAGCGCGGCGACCACGTCGGCGCCCGTGCGCCGGCCCAGGGCAATGACGACGCCCGTCAGGAACTCGGGGCCGACCTGTTCGAGCGCCTTGACGAGCGCCGCGGTCGCGGCCGCCGTCGGGATGCGCTCGAGCGCCCAGCGGGCCTGCATGCGAAGCTCCAGGTCCTTCAGGCACTCCACCAACGCCGGCACCTGCTCATCGCCCGCCGCCACGCTGAGCAGCTTGAGCGTCTCTTTGCGGGCCGTGAGCGAATGTTTCGGCTTGTCTTTGTCCTTTGCGGTCAGCTCCGTGGCCAGAGCCGTAGCCAACTCGTTTTGTTCGGCAGGCTTCGCGGCGCGGCCGACCGTGTCGGCGAGTTTCTGCCGTGCCTGATACGCCTTTACTTGATCGTCGCTGCCCAGTTGGGCAACAAGTTCAGATACGAAATACATCGATGGTCCTCACACTAGGCTAGGTTTCGGGTTCCAAACGCAGCTTCAGTCTCCGGCCTGATCCCGGCCGACGGCTGATTGCTGACGGCTGACAGCTTCTACACGTGCCACGGCGCCCGCATCGGCTTGGCCAGATACCGGTTCGCCGCCGCGTCGTTCGCGAATTCCTCCTTGACCGGGTCCCAATCGAGCGGCCGGCCGAGTCGGATCGCGATGTTGCCCAAGTGGCAGACCGTGACCGAGCGGTGGCCGATCTCGACATCGCAGATCGGCCGCTTGCGCGACGCGACGCAGTCGAGGAAATTGTTGTGATGGTGGTTGCTCTCGTAGAGTTTCGTCTCGAACTGGTCGCGCGGGAACTCCTTGAAAATGTCGACATGTTCGCCCGCGTCGATCTTCTTGCGGTCGTCGGTGTACTTCTTGCCGTCGAGGTTCAGTTCGATGCGCCCGCGGCTGACGAAGACGTGCCCTTTGGCCCCGTGGAAGTTCACGCCGTTCTCGCCGCCCGAGTGGCAGATGAGTTTCACATCGCCGTGTTGCGGGCCGTAGGTGTACGTCACCTCGAACTCGCCCGGCACGTCGTGCGGACCGTTCTCGTGGTACGTCCCCTTGCCCTCGACTCGGACCGGGCCTGACCCGTCGGCCCCGATGCCCCACTGAGCGATGTCGTTGTGGTGGGCGCCCCAGTCGGTCATCTTGCCGCCCGAGTAATCGCTGAACCAACGGAACTGATAGTGGCAGCGGTTCGCCGCGTACGGAACGAATGGGGCCGGTCCGAGCCAGAAGTTCCAGTCGAGGTTCGACGGCGGAGTGGTCGGAGTCTGCCACGAGCCTGAGTCGATGCCGCCGATGTGGGTCGTGACCCTTTCGAGTTTGCCGATCTTGCCGTTGCGGACCAATTCGCAAGCATGACGGAAGCGTCGATCGGACCGCTGCTGGCTGCCGGTCTGCAGCACCGCGCCATAGCGCCGCGCCGCGGCGACCATCGCCTTGCTCTCGGCGATCGTCAGCGTCAGCGGCTTCTCGCAATAGACGTCCTTGCCCGACTCCATCGCCGCGACTGAGATCACGGCATGCCAGTGATCGGGCGTGACGACGAACACCGCGTCGATGTCCTTGCGGTCGAGCACGTCGCGGAAGTCCTTGTAGCAGCCGACGCGCTTGCCGGACTTTTCGAGCACGAGCTGCGCGGACTGCTCGCGGTGCAGCCGATCTACGTCGCAGACTGCGGCCACTTCCATGCGGTTGTTGGGCAGGATCATGTTGGCCAAGTGATGACGCCGGCCGAGATCGCCGACGCCGATCGAACCGATGACGATGCGTTCGCTGGCGGCCGGCTTGTCTTGCCAACCGAGCGCCGATGCCGGGACAAACATCGGGACAGCCATGGCCGCCGCCGCGCCGCCTGCGGATTTTTGCAGGAAGCGACGCCGATTCAAGGGATGCGCTTTCTTCAAGGTCGGTCTCCTCGTAACTAGGATTAGGTGCCGAGCGTCCCAGACCAGCCGTGCCGCCCGGCCGCCAGGGACGAAAAGTGGCTACAGTATTGCCACGCTCGCGCGCAGAATCCAGCACCTTGTCGAAGAGACTCGCCGGTCGTGACCCCATCACGTCGAGCCGTGCGCGGCACGTCGATTCTCGTTGTCCACGCCGAATCCGAGGGTTAGCATCGTCATCCATGGCCACCACGCCGCTGTTTTCCGACATCGCCGCCTATTATCTGGTCGGCAAGGCGGACGTGGTGGAGTTTCGGCGGAGCGCGGCCATCCTGGCCGCTTGGTGACCTCGGGCGTTACGCCACCGCCCGTCTTGAAGCCGCGCTGTCGTGGCTGTTCGCTGCACGACGTGTGCATGCCGGAACTGATGGGGCAGACGACACTGGTTCGTCAATATCACCATGCATTGTTTACCGGCGACTCGGAATTGGATGCTGGGAGGGCACGTCGATGAATTCAGACCATGAGTCCCGGAGCGCGAGCATCCTGCCCGCTTGCACTCCTTCCGATCTGCGCAGCCAATGTGGTAGCGGGTTTGGTGCTAGTTCAGGCGGCCAAGATGGCCGCGCTCCGAGGAGAGATCGGCCGCGTGGATGGCATTCACGCGGATACTTACCCCACTTCGACGGCAGCGAGATTACACAGTCGGTCACGTTTCGGCTCGCCGATTCGTTTCCGAGAGAGCGTTTAGAGGCATGGAAGCGAGAATTGCAGACGCTCGAAAAAACCAATGCTGACCGCGAGCTGAGACGCCGCATCGAGGCGTACATGGACGCGGGAAGCGGCGAATGTTGGTTGCGCGACCCGCGCATCGCGTCGATCGTCCGGGACGCCTTGAGGTGTTTCGAGGGGACAAGGTATCGGCAGCACGCTTGGGTGGTGATGCCGAATCACGTTCATACACTGTTCACGCCGCTGAAGGGCTTCGGTCTCTCGGAAATCATGCACTCCTGGAAATCGTTCACGGCGAACCTGGCGAACCGGACCTTGGGGCGAGCCGGCAAGTTCTGGGCGGAGGACTATTTCGACCGATTCATCCGTGACGAAGAGCACTTCTACCAAGTCATGGCTTACATCGATGAGAATCCAGTGAAAGCCGGCCTGTGCTCGAAGAAGGAAGAATGGCCGTTCAGCAGCGCGAGCCGGGTACAACCGCACGAACCTGGGAGCGCGTGAGCTTCACCTCGCCGTCGAGCTTCACCTGCACCGTCTCGTGATCATTGGGCAGGTACGCGCCCTGCGTCTGCACGAACAGCGTGTTGGCTGCGTTTGCATGTGTTCCTTCCCGGAGCGCGGCCATCCTGGCCGCTCGACGCTGTCCAATGCCGTTCAAAGCCAAGCCTGAGATTCAACCGTCTATTCAAGCGGGCAGGATGCCCGCGCTTCCACGAATCGTTCCAATTAACGTCGCGAAGCCGCCGCCCACCGCTGGACCCGATCAACGCCCTGCTCTCGCTCAATCGTGTCTCAATTTCGGGCAAAGTGTTCAGTTGTCAGTGTTCGAGTGCCGGGTGCGCGAGCCTGACCTGGTTCCCCTCCGCGAGAGCGGGGGGCACGACCGGATGGCCGCTGGCACTCTCGGCAACGGCAGCGACTTCAAGTTGCGGCGTCGTCGCCTGCACGGTCCGACTCGCTGCGTCGGCGACCGGTTGCGTGACCCGCACGCGCGGCGGCAGGATTTCGGTGACGGCGGGTGGCGCCTCGCCGACGGCATCGACGTCGAGCACGCGCCGAATCACGTCGGGTTGGTAGAGCTTCTTGCGGAACTGGTCGGCCGCGATGAATTCAGGATCGCGACCTTCGCCGCGGTTGATGTGCCAGCCGATCAGTCGGTCGCCTTGCGGGCTCGCGGCGTAGAAGCCCTGCGGCGTCCACGCAATCCAATCGTGCTCGGCGTGAAACACAGTCAGCCGCAATTCGCCGGTCGGCAAGTGCCAGAGCCGCACGGTCTGGTCGCCACCGGCCGATACCGCGAAGTCGCCGCGCGGCGACGGCGCGACCGCCGCAACGATGCCGCTGTGGCCGACGAGTTCGCGGAGGCGGCGACCGTCGGCCGCATCGTAGAGCGATAGCGACTCGGCGCCACCGACGAGCGCGGGCGCTCTGGCCGGCAGCGAGCCTCGATCGGCCTGCGGCATCAGGGTCAACGCATAGATCACATCTTGCGGTCGGCCGCTCGACAGCACAGGTCCACCGCCGGCCAACCGAACGGCATGCCCGCCCTCAGCCAGTTCGAGTTGCCGGCCGCGCGAACGGATCGTCCCGCGAACTGCCGCGCTGCCGCCGGCCGCTGTCAGCTCCGGGCCATCGAGCCGCAGGCCCCAATCGAGCGGTCCGCGTTCGTTGTACTCGTCGACGCCGAGCAGTTTTTTGGGACTGTTGAGGCGGCTGCCCCAGAATACACTGCGGCCGTCGGCGCCGAATGCGACGCTCCAGAGATTGCGCGTCTTGCCGCCGAGCACGATCTGCTGATCGCCGCGGCGCGCGTCCCAGAGACGAATCGAGTAGTCCTGCCCACCGGCGCTGGCCACCGTCTCGTCGCCCACGAACATGATCTTGCCGATCGTGTCGTCGTGGCCCCCGAACTCGGCGAGCGGTCGCCCGTCGGGGAACGAAAAGACGCGCGCCTGCGTGTCTGCGCCCGGAAAGCCGCAGCCCACGGCGATGCGAGCGCCGTCGGGTGCGAAGGCGAGCGACACGGCGCCGGTGCTCGGAAGCGCTAGCGGCGAACCGACCGGCCGGCCGTCGAAGTCGATGAACCGGACCTCGCCATGTGGATCGCCGTCGCTGGCCGACGCTGCCGCGCCTGCGACGGCCAGCACGCGCCCGCGCGGATGAAACGCCAGGCCGTAGATGCGAGCAACGTTCAGCGGACGAAGGCTCTCGACGGGCGTGATGCCATCAGGCCCCGCGCGAAACAGCCGCACGACGCCGTCGAAGCTCGACGTGGCGAGCAGCGGCCCGCCGGTCGGATCGAATGCGACGTTCGTGACTCGCTCGGAGTGCGCCTGCACCGCGGCGATGGGCCGGAACCCGTCTGGGCTGCGCTGCCAGAGTCGCACCGCGCCGCCGAAGTCGCCCGACGCGAGGAACTCGCCGCTCGAACTGAACGCGAGCGAGCGGACCGGTCGGTCGTGGCCGGCGAGCACGGTTCGGATGCGACCCTGCGGCCAATCGTACACGCGGATCGAGTACGGGCCGCGGTCCTGCGGACCAAACCAGCCGCCGACGACCAGCGTCCAGGCCGCGGCGAAGCTGGCGGTGATAGTGCCGAGGTTTGCGCGATGGTCGAGTGTGGCGGCGGCGCTCTTCGCGTACTCCGTCACCAGAAACGCGTCGGACTCGTCGTTAGTGCGGTGCCATCCGACGACATCGAACCGGCTGCGCGGCGGCAAGATGGTGCCCGCCAGGTCTTCGACAAGCCCCGTGATTCGCACGGCCAGAAACCGGTGTTTACCGGCCGGATCGGGCCGCGTTTCGGTGACCTCGAACTCTCCCTTCACCTTTAGGTTAGAGCGTGGCCGCGCCACGATGTGCCGCTTCGCCAGTTCCTCAATCAGGGTCTTCACGATGCCCGGGCCGGAACTGGTCGGATAGTTCGGCGGCCCGGTGAACTCGCCGACCGAAATCGCCGACTCGCCGCGGCCGTCGAGCAGTCGTTTCAGACTGCCGGCGATCTCGGCCAGCTCGGACCGCAGCGCCGTCGAAGCTTGTGCGCTCGGTGCGCACGCGACGCCGACCGCCAACAAAAACGCCGGCAACAGCCGGATCGGCGAGGCGAACGCGGTTCTGCGAACTGGCATGGTTTCGCTCCTTTAATGGTCTGCGCACGGACCTCGTCCGGTGTGGACAACGAACCACCGGCCGCGATCTTCTGCGACGCGGGAAAAAGTTGGCGTGCGGCCAATCTCTCGCTTACCATCCGTCGCATGCGAACAACCACACAATGGCCGGCGGCGATCGCGGTCTGGGCGACGATCGCCGCGACATGCCTGGCCGACGAACTCGATCAACCGGTCAACACCTGGGTCAAACGCAGCCCGCTGACCGACACGCCCGTGTCGCCGCGCCTGGGCTACGAAGGGGCGTGCGTGTGGGACTCGAAGCACCGCGTGCTCATCCGCTACGGCGGACACAATCAGGGCGGCGGGGGCGAGCAGCATAGTGAGGTCTGGACGTTCGACCCGTTCACCGCCCGCTGGACGCTGAAGGAACCGAACACGTCGCCGCCCGGCATCTGTTGCGGGCAGCAGAACGTGTTCGATCCCGTGCGCGGCCGGTACATCCGGTTCCCGTCGTTCAGCGGCAGCCACGGCTGGCAGTGGTGGCGCGAGATATATCTGAACGACTCGTCGGTGTGGACGTACGACCTGGCGACGAACACGTGGCGCAACATGCGGCCTCTGCCGACGCCGACGCCGCGTCCGCTCCGCTGCGCGTCATGGGATTCCGACCGCGAGGTAGTCGTGCTGTTCGGCGGCGAGACGAGCAGCGAGGGGACGCTGGTCTACGATCCGCACCGGAACACCTGGACGCGGATGAAACCGCCGCGCGAGCCTGAGTTTCGCAGCGGCGGCAACATGGCGTACGACGCCGCGCGGCGGCTGCACATTCTGTTCGGCAGTCAGTTCACCAACGACCCTCACACCTGGGCCTACGACCTGGCGAAGAACGAGTGGCGCGACGCTCCACCAGACCACAGCGAGGCAAACGAGAAGGGGCCAAGGGTGCTGCTCTATCAGGACGCGCTGGCTCAGGTGTGGGGCCGGCGCACCATATACGACGACCCCGCGGGTCGCGATTATCTGCCTCCCGCGGCGCGGCGCATCAGCGACGAGCCGCAATTCGGCTGCGTGCCCTACCCTGCTCTGCCAGCTCGTCGCGCGCCGTCGGTGCTGCTTGCCGATGGGAGAGGTGAGGTGCAGTGAACGAGCAGAGCTCGCCCAACCAATCGGCGACCGTCACGACGGCGCGAGGTCAGGTCATGCGACGCCCCGATATGGTCGTACTTGGCGGTGCGATCGTCGCAGCGCTGCTGTTACGCATCCACTGCCTGTTCGTCCCGTACCTGTGGCTCGATGAGTACGTCACGCTTTGGTCGATCGGCGGCGCGACGTATGGCGAAATGCTCAGCCGCGCCACGCGCTGGACTGCCAGCGGTCCGATCTTTGTGCTGCTCTATCGGGCGAGCTGCGACCTCGCCGGCGACGTCGAACTCGGCCTCAAGCTGCCCGGCATTGTTCTGGGCACGTTCGCCGTGTGGCTGGCGTGGTGGACGACGCGGGCGTTGTTCGATCGTCGCGATGCGTCGCTGGCGGCGGCGTGGCTCGTGGCGCTCTCGCCGCTGTGCATTCACTTTTCGCAAGACGGTCGGCCGTACATGCCGACCGCCACGTGCCTCGTCGGGTCGCTGGGCCTCGTGGCTCAGTGGCTCCGCACCGGAAACCGATGGCGACTGGCCGGCTCGATGGCACTCGTGCTGATCGCCGTCGGCATCCACTTGTTGGCGGCGCTCGCGCTGGTCGCGTACAACCTGGCGGTGCTCGTGGAAGGCTGCACGAGCCGTTGGCCGCGGCGACGCTGGATCGACTGGGTCACGAGCCAAGTGGTCGTCGCGTGCGGGCTATGGTTCGTGGGCGTTCAGTTTCGCGCGCTCAGCGGTCGGCATGGGAGCATGATCCTCGAGACGAATCTGCCTATGCTCACACGTGCGACACTGGATGGCACGATTCGCAGCGAGTCGCAGTTGGTCATCGGGTTTGTGCTGGCCGCGATCGGACTCGCGTGGGCTGCGCGACGATTCCCCGCAACGACCTTGGGCAGCGTCTGGCGCGAGCACCGTACCGGAGTTATCGCAGCGGCCGCCGCCTTCGTGGCGCCGAGCCTGGCGCTGACCGGCCTGTCGGCGCTGCGAATTATCGACCCGTGGATTCGATACTACTTCTTATTTGAACTGCCGCTGACGATCGCGTTGGCCTGGCTGGCGTCGTGCGCGTTCCCGCGCGTGCTGTCGCGCTGCCTACTCGCGTTGTTGCTGGCGTCGAGCGTCAACCACTTCAATTTCGTAAACGGAGTGCTGTCGTGCCGGCTGAACGGCGTCTGGCGCGATTGCGACGAGGTGTTAGACCAGATCAGGCAGCGAATCCAGCCGGGCGATCTGGTGCTGAGTCGCGGCGGACTAGTTGAGGCGAACAGCATCGACTTCTTGCGTGACCCAGTAGGCTCCAGCTACCTCAAGTGTTTCGGCGAGGCCAAGGACGGCCCACTACCAGCCGAGCACATTTCATTGCCGTTCAGCCCGGAGAAGCCCGAGACTCGTGAGTACATCGACCGGCTGGTGGCCACGCGATTGACTTCCGGCGGTTGCTTCTGGGTGCTGAACCTTGGGTGCGGCGACTTTGATTACAACGAGTGGCTCGTGCAGCAGTTTCCTGGCCGGTTCCGTCGCGTCGCCGAGTGGCATCATCCTGCAGCGTCGCTTTGCCGCTGGGTGTGCGAACCTCGCCCGGAAGAAACGGTGGCCAAGAAATAAGGGCTCGCCGCCAACTTTGGGGAAACTTGTGGTGTGGCCGCCGCGGCCGCCTCACATTTGGCGGATGAAACAGCAGGCGGGACGCCTGCGCCCCAAAGTTGGCGGAGAGCCGAAATAAGGGAACCTCCGATCCGATCCCCGCGACCGTCTCGGAGGTCCCGTGCCAGCGGTCAAATGTTTGGCTGCGATGCACGCAGCGAGCGACCCGAAAAGCCAGCGGTACACGAGGCCTCTTTCGAGGCGATACCGCGATAGGTCACTCAGTCTTCACCCGAAGCAGTGAGCGTGCCGGGGCACGACGGCGGGCCAATGTCCCACGTCGTTCCATGGCCTAAAAACCATCGGGGTGATGACTTATGGCTTGACCGCTGTTGCGGCGCGGGCGGAATGGGCCAGGGCATGATTGTTGTCAGAAGTGCATTCGACGGAGTCAACGTGACATCAGCACCCGAAAGTGCGCAAAAAAAAACCCCCCGGTCCGTCGAGGGGGCTAGGACCGGGGGATCTCACGGGGTCGCTCCCGCTTTGCTCGATGTCTTGTTTAGGCTCCTTCTTTTCCCCGGTTGCTTCAGCCGGGTGGTCTTTGCTGTGAACACAGTCGCAATCGCAGTGCCAAACTCACTCGGCGACTGAGCGGGCGAGAATCGGCGGCTGAGTTGCATCCATAACACTTTTTGGAGCCGGACGATACGGATCGAGAGCGAGGCTGGCTAGGTCGATGTGGCGAACCAGTCGTCGGTACCGGCGGCCCTCATGTGTAGCGTAGCGCCGAATCGCTGTCCAATTCTGCGGCCCACGATTAGACTCGTGCTTGCCGTGGAAACATCCTCTGCCAAGACCGATTCAGCGTCTCATCCCACCGCCGAATCTCCGGCCGCAACGAGCGACGTCGCACATGGGCCGACGGCAGACGTCCCAAAGTCCCCTGCCCCCCCAGCACGGACCAGTCCGCTGCCGCTGCGACTGCGCGATCAGGTCGTGTTCGCCGCCGCGTGTGCCGCCGCCGTGGTTGCGATCGCGGCGTACTACGCGAAGACGAGTCGCTGGGGCGCTGAGCCGATTGAACTCGATCGGCAACCGGCCCGCGTCTTGGACTACAAGATCGACCTGAACTCGGCCACCTGGATCGAGTGGTCGCAGTTGCCCGGCATCGGTCCGGTGCTGGCCCAGCGGATCGTCGAGGAGCGCGAGAAGAACGGTCCGTATGAAACGATCGACGACTTGGAACGCGTCAAAGGCATCGGGCCGAAACGGCTGGCGGAAATCCGGCCGTTCATTCGTACGTCGTCGCCGCCATGAATCAGTTTCAACTTGTCAGCCCGTTTCAGCCGGCCGGCGATCAGCCACAGGCCATCGAGCGGCTCGTGGCCGGCGTGCGCGAGTCCAAGCGCTATCAGACGCTGATGGGCGTCACGGGATCGGGCAAGACGTTCACGATGGCCAGCGTGCTCGCCCAGGTGGGCCGCCCGGTGCTGGTGCTGTCGCACAACAAGACGCTCGCCGCCCAACTTTACGGCGAGTTTCGCGAGTTCTTTCCGAACAACGCCGTTCACTACTTCGTCAGCTACTACGACTACTATCAGCCCGAGGCGTACATCCCGCAGCGCGACATCTACATCGAGAAAGACGCCTCGATCAACCAGGAGATCGACCGGCTTCGGCTGGCTGCGACGAGTGCGCTGATGAGCCGCCGCGACGTGATCGTTGTGGCCAGCGTCTCGTGCATCTATGGTTTGGGTTCGCCGGACGACTACCGCGCGATGATGGTTCCGCTGAACGTCGGCATGCGCGTGGACCGCGACGAGATGCTGCTTCGGCTGGTGCAGATTCAGTACGACCGCAACGACGTGGCGTTCGCGCGCGGCAGGTTTCGGGTGCGCGGCGACGTGGTCGAGTGCTGGCCGGCCTACGAAGAGTTTGCCTTTCGCATCGAGCTATGGGGCGACGAGGTCGAGAAGCTGGCGATCGTCCATCCGACGTCGGGCCAGGTGCTGCGCGAGGTGTCGGAGATGTGCGTCTATCCGGCCAAGCACTTTGTGCTGCCCGAGTCGCGCATCGCGGGCGCGGTCGCGGCGATCCGCGACGAGCTCGAACCGCGGCTCGAGTACCTGCAGCGATCGGGCAAACTGCTCGAAGCGCAGCGGCTCTCGGCGCGCACACGGTTCGACTTGGAAATGCTGCGCGAGACCGGCTACTGCCCCGGCATCGAGAACTACAGTCGCCACCTGAGCGGTCGGCCGGAAGGCTACCCGCCGTACACGCTGTACGATTTCTTTCCCGACGATTATCTGCTGTTCGTCGACGAGTCGCACGTGACGGTGCCTCAGGTGCGCGCCATGTTCGCAGGCGACCACAATCGCAAGACGACGCTGGTCGAGCACGGATTCCGACTGCCCAGCGCGCTCGACAACCGACCGATGCGATTCGACGAGTGGGAATCGCGCATCAAACAGGTGATCTTTGTGTCGGCGACGCCCGGCCCGTATGAGCTTGAGAAGTGCGAAGGCGAAGTCGTCGAGCAGGTCATCCGCCCGACTGGGTTGCTCGACCCGATCATCCACGTCTGCCCGGCGCAGGGCCAGGTGCAGCACCTGATCGGCGAGATCCGCGCTCGATCCGCGCGGGGCGAACGCACGCTCGTGACCGCACTGACCAAGCGGCTGGCCGAGGACCTGTCGAACTATCTGCAAGGCGAGGGGGTGCGCTGCCAGTGGCTGCACTCGGAACTCGATGCGTTCGAGCGCGTCGAAGTGCTGCGCGAGCTGCGCGAGGGGGAATTCGACGCAGTCGTCGGTGTCAACCTGTTGCGCGAGGGGCTCGACCTGCCCGAAGTTTCGCTTGTGGCCATCCTGGACGCCGACAAGGAGGGGTTCCTGCGCAGCGACACGTCGCTGGTCCAGACCATCGGCCGCACCGCACGCAACGTGAACGCCGAGGTGATCCTTTACGCGGACGTGGTCACGCCGTCGATGCAGCGGGCGATCGACGAAACACGCCGTCGCCGCGAGCTGCAACTGGAGTACAATCAGACCCACGGCATCACGCCCGAGACGATCCGCAAGGCGATCCGCGCGGGAATCGAAGAAGAGATTCAGGCGAATCAGCTCGTGCGCGAGGCGGTGCGGCGAACCGAGCGCGACTACGTCACGCAGGAATACCTCAACGAACTCGAGTCGGAAATGCACGCGGCGGCGAAGGCGCTCGACTTCGAGCGGGCCGCCGAACTCCGCGATCGCATCATGCAGCTCAAGGGCGAACCGGCGATGAATCCAAAGAAGCTCGAAATGGTCCCTGGCCGAACCCGCGCGCGCGAGCGGCGGGCGCGGAGACGTTAGAGGGCAACGATGGCAGAGCATTCGGACAGCTTGACCGCGCCGCCCGTGCCGACGTCTCGGCGGTTTCAGTTCACGATGTGGACCGCGCTCTTTGTCGTCGTCCTGTTCGCTGTGTTGCTGGCCATCGTGCGGGCGCTTACGGTCGCGGTCGCCACAGCCCAAGAAGGCGCCCGACAATCGCAATGTCGCGGCCACTTGGCCCAAATCGCGATGGCGCTGCACAACTACCACGACTTCTACCGCTCGCTGCCGCCGGCATTCGTCGCGGATGCTCAAGGCCGCCCCATGCATAGCTGGCGAACGCTCCTGCTGCCCTGGATAGAACAACAGAGCCTGTTCAACGCGTACGACTTCGCCGAGCCGTGGGACGGCCCAAACAACATTCGATTGAGCAATACACCGCTGGACCTGTTCGTATGCCCGACCGCGCCTCGGACTAACGCCGCCGGGACGCATTACGTCTTCGTCACTGGGCCGGGCGCCGCGTTCCCCGGCGACCGCTGCACCACGTTCAGTGACATGCAGGATGGTCGGGCGAACACCATCTTGCTCGCGGAAACGGACGCGAACATTGGCTGGGCCGAGCCGCGGGACTTGCACATCGAGTCCATGAGCTTCGCGATCAACGACCGGGCTCGGCCGAGCATATCGAGCCGGCATCCGCTCGGCCCGGCGATCGTGCCAGCCGACGGCATTGGGGCGTGGAGAGTGACGAGCGGCGTTTCACCAGCCACCCTGCGTGCTCTTGTGACGATCGCTGGCGGCGAGAAGGTTGAAGTGAAGACGCTCATCGACCGACGGCTGCTTGTTCGTGAGTAGGTCAGACGACGGCCATGACAGAAACACCGATCCGCGAGTTTGGACCAGCCGAACGCGAGGCGTGCCGACGATTGGTAGAGCTGGGACTCGGAGAAGACCTCGATCGCGCCGGCGACATCACGTCACGCGCGCTCGTGAGCGAAAACTTCGCGGGCATAGCCTGTTTCGTCGCGCGGCAGCGAGGCGTGCTCGCAGGACTTGATGCGGTGCCGATGATCTTCGAGATGGTTCCGGGCGGCGCGGCGTTCGAACCGCAATGCGGCGACGGAAGCGGACTCGTGACCGGACAGGTGATCGCTCGCGTGGCTGGCCCACTTCGGGCACTACTCGCGGCCGAGCGGCTCGCGCTGAACTTTCTGCAACGGCTGAGCGGCGTGGCCACGGCGACTCGGGCCTACGTGGACGCGATTGCCGGCGCCGCCGCGGCGATCTATGACACGCGCAAGACCACGCCCGGCTGGCGGGTGCTGGAAAAGTACGCGGTGCGGGCGGGTGGCGGGCGCAATCACCGCATGGGCCTCGGCGACGCCGTCCTGATCAAAGACAACCACCTGGTCGCGTGGCGGACTGCGGCCCGGGGACAAACGCTCGCCGACGCCGTGCGCGCGGCGAGAGCGAGCGCGCCGAGCGGCACCGTCGTCGAGATTGAGGTGGACACGATCGCTCAACTGCGCGACGCGCTCGGCGGCCGGCCCGACATCGTGCTGCTCGACAACATGCCGCTCGATCAAATGCGCGAGGCCGTCGCGCTGCGGAACCAGTTGAGCGGCGGCGTGGAACTCGAGGCGTCGGGCGGCGTGACGATCGAGACCGTGCGGAGCGTGGCCGAGACCGGCGTGGATCGCATCAGCGTCGGCGCGATCACGCACTCGGCGCCGGCGCTGGATATCGCACTCGATTTCGAGGAGCCTGCGTGAACATTCGATTGCTGCGCCGGCTCCAGGCCCACGCCGATTCGTTTCTCTGGCCCGAAGCGTTGGCCCGCGACCTGGGCATTCCGTTGGCCCGACTGGCCCGCGACCTGGGCGAACTCGAATCGTTCGGCTTCGGCATCGACAGCGCTCCGCACCAGGGAGTCCGTTACACGGCGCCGGCCCCATCGCTGTGTCCCGACCAGATCGAGTGGGAACTCGGAACTCAAACCATCGGGCGCCGCATCGCCTACTGGCGTCGCACGACCAGCACGAACGATCTGGCGGCCCGCGCCGCCCGCACGCCGTCGAACGACGGCCTCGTTGTGCTCGCCGAGGAGCAGACCGCCGGCCGCGGCCGACACCGTCGCCGCTGGCACGCGCCGCCGCACAGTTCCATCCTGATGTCGGTGCTGGTGTTTCCGCCCGCGTCGTTGCGCAACACGCCGCTGCTCACCTGCCTGGGCGCGGTGGCGGTCGCCGACGTCGTGATCGAGACGCTGCGGTTGCCCGCGCGCATCAAGTGGCCCAACGACGTGCGCGTCGCCGGGCAGAAAATCTGCGGCATACTGGTCGAAGACCTGGCGCGGTCTCGGCAGCGAAAGAAGACTGATGCGGGCGTGTCGGCCATGGTGCGAGCGACCGTGGTGGGAATCGGCGTCAACGTGAACATCGCGCCGCACGAATTCCCTGCGGACCTAACCGCGCCGGCCACTTCGCTGATGGCCCTGACGGGAACGCGGCTCGATCGTTCCGATCTTGTCCGGTCGCTCGTCCAGCGACTCGATCGTTACTACTCAGCCGCGCTGGCCCACGAGCTCGCACCGATCTGGAACCGCTGGCGCGAGCTAGCCGACCTGGTGGGCGACCATGTGCGGATCAGGTTGCGCGACGGCGAACTGGTGGGCCGCCTTGTCGACGTTTGCCCCGACCGCGGCATCTATGTCCAGACCGAAACCGAACCCGTCCGCGAACTCACACCCAGCGAGGTGTTGAGCATCACTGATCGCCAAGGCAGAATCGATGGTGCGGCCACACACGACTGCGTTTGACAGGAATCCGGTATCGGCCGTAGACTCCGGCCATGAGACGTTTCGCGTATCGAAGCCGAGTTGCGGTGGTTGCGACGGTGTTGGTGCTGGTCGGCGTCGCGACGACGGCGCTGGCGCAGTGCCCGATGTGAAAGGGCGCACTCACCTCCGGTTCGGAGGACGCCAACCGCTTGTCGGCGGCGCTGAACGCGAGCATCTTGACCATGCTGGTCGCCCCGTATCTGCTGTTCGCCGGACTGGTCGCCCTGATCTATCGCGCACATCGGAAGGCCCAGCGAACGCGGGACGCCCAGGTCGCCGCGCCATCAGGTGAATCATGCTCTACCGCGTCGGCCGATTCTTGCAACTCGCCGGACTCTTGATACTGCCTCAAGCCATCGTGCTGGAGATGCTCGAGAAAGTCTCGCTCTGGCAGTCGCTTCTCATTGCCGCCGCCGGTACCTGCCTGTTCATGATCGGCGTTGCGGTGCAACGTTCGGCAGGTCGTTGACCTTACCCGTCGCGATTGGTCGCTATGGTCGGAATGTTCGCGCGGCGAGCGCGTCGTCGGATGGAGCGGTGTGGATCAAGAGCACGCGCTGAAGTGGGCGGCCATCCTTCAGTCGCGAGAAGAACCTGCCCCCGAGGCTGTCGCGCGAGTCGGCCGCACATCCAAGCATCAAGCCTTGGTCCGCCCGCATCCGGATCGAGAAACTCAGTTCGTCGAACGCACGGAATTGACGGGCGACCTTCAGACTCCAGTCCATCGATTGGCCGCCCTGGTCGGCCGGCACGAACAACCGCCGCATCTCGCCGTGCTGGATTTCGGGCGTGATGTGCAGGCTGACGCCGCAGTCGGGCGTGATGCGCGGTATGACGCGAAGCGTTCCGACGGCGTTCTTTTGCTCGACCCTGGCCGGGTCCGCTTCGCCGTCGGTGGGCCACACGTCGTATTGGCCGCTCACCTGAACCTGGGCGGGGCTGCCCGCCTGAATGTGCAACTGCTCCATGATCGGTGCGTCCTGCTCCTGTTCGTCGAATAGCGTCTTGATCACGGCCGGCATCTGGCCCCCGACCAAGCCGACGCGAAACCCCCTCGCGGCCCAGCGTTGGCGCACCGCCGGATCAATCGTTTCTTCGTCAGCCGACCGCCACAACTCCTGGTTCAGGCTCGTGTCGCCGAACGGCCGCTCGAGGTAGGCCAGCTCCATCACGACCCCATTGGGACCCGACGGCAGGGCTTTCGGCCGCAGTTGTTGGGCCAGCCGACTCGGCCCGAGTCGCGGCACCGTACCCAGGCATCCCGCCAACAGCGCAACCGTAGAGACGAATGCCACCGAGCTAGTCCGCAATCCGGGATTCAGCGCCACGCGAGCTGCGTCCAAGGCGACCTCCGTTCCGTTTGTGAAGGGGGCGCGAGTCTATGGCAGTGCGGGTAATGTGTCAATTTGTCTCTATTCTCAAGCAATCGCACAGCTTGGCCATTCTGTGAAGCCTTGACAAACTGACGCCGGATTGGTGAAGTTTCCGGCCTGTGCGCTGGGTCATCTGGGCAGCATGCTGCCTTGGATCGGGCGAAGTCGCCTGACGCCAAGGCCGGCGGGCTGCTCTCGTCATGAACTCGGTTTGCCCGCCAAATTCGCCCGGCCTGCCCGATCCACTGCATGGCTGAGCGGCGTACTTTTCGCTCGAACTGGACTGCTTCCCGTTGGCCACCTGATCTCACGAGACGGATGAAGATCGCCTACCTGACTGCTGATTTCGGGGTGCCGGTGCCCGGCACGAAAGGGGCGTCGGTGCACGTCCAAGAGATGGTTCGTGCACTTCAGGGCGAGGGGCACGAGGTGATGGTGCTGACGCCCGCAGCCACCGGCAACCGATTCGACGCGCGGGTGCAGGACATTCCGCTTGGCCCGATGGCCGCGGAGATGATCGACGCGTTGCGCCAGGAGGAGCTTGCCGCAGGCAATCGGTTGGCGAAGGACCTGCGGAACCTGTTGTACTCCCTCACTTTCGCGGAACAAGCCGCCCCGCTCGTCTGGGAGTTCCTGCCCGACTTGGTGTACGAGCGTTACAGCCTGTTTGGGTTTGGCGGGTCGGAGCTTGCCCTTCGGCTTGGCGTACCGTTCTTTCTGGAAGTGAACGCTCCGCTGATTGACGAGCAGCGTCGGATGCGTGGGCTGAGCTTGCCGGGCGTTGCCGAGGCCGTCGAATCGCGGGTGTTCGATTCGGCCAGCCACATCTTTGTGGTGTCCGAACCGCTCCGCGACTACGTTGCGGGCCAGGCAGTTCCGCCGGATCGCATCACCGTGTTGCCCAACGGCGCCGACCCCGATCGCTTCGCACCGCCCGACGGCCCCTCGCCGCTACGCCGACGGCTTGATTGGGAAGAGCACTTCGTCGTCGGATTCGTCGGCAGCATGAAATCGTGGCATGGCGTCGATACGCTGGTCGCCGCCCTGCGGATGCTCGTCGACGCCGATCCGCGCTACCGACTGTTGCTGGTGGGCGATGGGCCAGAGCGCGATGCGATCGAGCGACGAACGGTGGAGCTTGGCCTTTCCGGGTACGTGCGCATGATCGGAGCGGTGCCGCACGATGTCGTGCCCGATTGTATTGCCGCGATGGACGTGGCCGTGGCGCCATACGCCGCCAACGCCGACGTCTACTTTTCACCGGTGAAGTTGTTTGAGTACCTAGCCATGGCCCGCCCGACGGTTGCCGCGGCGGTTGGCCAGGCCGCAGAGATCATTGAGCAAGGACGCACAGGATGGCTCTACCCCGCAGGAGACTCGACGAAGTTGGCCGGCGTGATCCACGAACTGTCGCGCGATCCGGAGCGTGCCCGCCGCGTGGGCGCCGCCGGCCGCAGACTAGTCCTGGAACGCTACACGTGGTCGGCAAACGCCCGCCGCGTGATCGAGACGGCCGAACGGATGGGAGCGGGTTCGGTCGAGCCCGTAACAACGATGGACGACAGGATGCCTTAAGGAATGCACCAGGACGAGACCGACCGGCGCGTGTTGTCGCGCGCGATGAAGCATCTTGCGCCGTACGTGTTGCCACGTTGGCGGATGTTCGCGGCTGCACTGGCCGCGTTGCTCGCTGGGGCGGGGTTTGAGCTGCTCAAACCGTGGCCGCTCAAGTTCGTGTTTGATTGGCTGCTCACGGACCGAGTGGCACTGCCCGCCTGGTTCAATCCGCCCGCCGGCGACCCGCGCAGTTGGCTGGTCGCGGCCGTGTGTCTGGCCATTCTCACGCTGGCCGCGCTGTCGGGTCTGGCGGCGTACTTCCGCGAGTATCACCTGAAACGGTTGGGCGAAGAGGTCGCCTTCGATCTGCGCCGCGCGGTGTTCGCTCACCTGCAGAATCTGTCGCTTGCCTTTCACGACGCGCGGCGCAGCGGCGACGTGCTCAGCCGCATATCGGGCGACGCCGCCTCGGTCCGCGACCTGGCCAGCTACTCGATGCTCGAAATCGCCACGGCGATCGTCACGATCGTCGGAATGCTGGGCGTGATGATCGCGATGGACTGGCATCTCGCGATCATCGGCCTGGTCACAGTGCCGGTTCTGGCGCCGGTCGTGTTCCATTTCCGCAAGCGGATCGAGCAAGCGGCGAAAAAACTGCGCAAGCACGAGATTGAGGTCTCGTCGGTCGCTCAGGAAACGATGTCGTCGCTGCGGCTCGTTAAGGCGATGGGCCGCGAGCGCCACCAGCACCAACAGTTTTCGCTGGCCGGCTCGAAGAGTTTCCAGGCCGGACTTGAGGCCGCCAAGCTCGAAGCCCGCTACGTCTGGGTCGTGGACATCGTCGGGGCGCTCGGCACGTGTGCGGTCGTGTGGTGGGGCGTGCATCGCGTGCTCGCCGGCCGGCTCTCGCCGGGCGATCTCATCGTCTTCGTCGCGTACGTCCGAGGCTTGTACGCACCGATGCGCGACATGGCCAAACAGAGCATCAAGATATCGAAGGGCATGATCGGCCTCGCTCGCGTACTCGAAGTGCTCGAGACGGCCCCGGCCGTGACCGACTTGCCGCACGCGCGGACCGCGCCGCCGCTACGCGGTCAGATCGAATTCCGCGACGTTTCGTTCGCCTATCGGCCGGACCGGCCAGTGCTCGAGCGAGTCAGCTTCCGCATCGAGCCGGGCCAGACGGTCGCGCTCGTCGGCTACAGCGGCGCCGGCAAGAGCACGATCTTGAGCCTGCTGCCGCGGCTGTACGATCCCGCCGCTGGAGAAATCCGCATCGACGGCGAGGACGCTCGCAACTTCCGACTCGAATCGCTGCGACAACAGATGAGCTTCGTCCTGCAAGACTCGATTCTGCTGCAGACCAGTATCCTCGAGAACATCCTGTACGGCCGGTCCGATGCATCGCCCGACGACGTCGAAGCGGCCGCCGAAGCGGCCGGGATCGCCCAGTTCATCGACCGGCTGCCCGACGGCTTCCAGACCATGGTCGGTCCGCGCGGCATCATGCTCTCGGGCGGCGAACGCCAGCGCGTCGCCATCGCCCGCGCCATGGTCCGCGGCGCACCGATTCTGCTGCTCGACGAACCCACCACCGGCCTCGACGTCGAGACCGAACGGCTCGTCATGGACGCACTCGAACGGTTGATGCGCGGCAAGACGACGATCGTGATCAGCCACAAGCTTAACCTGATTGAGCGCGCCGATCAGGTGCTCGTCGTCGACGACGGACGAGTCGTCGAGTCGGGATCGCCCGCCGAGCTGCGCGCGGCCGGCGGACTGTTCGCTCGCCTGCACGAACTGGCAACCCACAACTACGGTGTGATCGAGGACCAACCGCGACATGCTATCGCCTGAGCGCGTACAGCCAGCGGGGCCGTTCGAATTCGACGGTCTGCCGCCCGTGAGCGACGACCGGTGCGACCGGTCTGACCAGTCAGACCAGTTGACTGGCCGGCTCGATCAAATGCGCGACGCGGACCAACTCGCGGCCGCGGTCGCCGACGCCCTGCGCCGTTGTGGTGCGGCGCCGGCGGCGATCGACTCGGTGAACATCACGTATTGCAAGATAAAGCCCGGTCGCGACATCAACGCCGCCTTCGACATTCACGCGCGCTGGCCATGCGGCAGGGTCCAGCGGCTGGCGGCATCGGCAACCCTGTGGGGCTCGGCACGGCGAGGCCAGAAGCACTTTGACGAAGAGTCGGCCGGGCTGGACATTGGCCCGCTCGCCGGGCGGGCCGAACTCGCCCGGTTCGATCGGGTGACGGCGTTCGTTCCCGAGTTAGCGCTGCAACTGCGGCTCTTTCCCGCCGACCCCGTGCTGTCTGGGCTGACCCCGGCGACCGACTCGGCGCTACTGGGCGAAGTCCTCCGCCGCGAACTGCCGGCCTGCCGCGACGACGGCTGGCAACCGCGCGATGTCGGCTACACGCCGCTGCACTACAAGCCGAAACGCTCGTGTACGCTGCGATACACTGCAACGCTCGAGCACGCGACGGGCGGCTCGCGGCAAGTCGAATTCTATGGCAAGGTCTATCGCGACGATCGCGGCGACTACTGCCATCGCTGGCTCCAGGCGACGCACGCCGCCTCGGCCAGCGGTTGCGCGTGGCGTGCCGCCGCGCCGATCGCCTTCGTCCCCGACTGGAACTTTGTGCTTCAGTCGTCCGTCGCCGGTCGTCAGTTTCGTCACCTGTTCGCCGAACTGACCGGCGATCATGCGACCGACAGCGAACTTGAACAGGTCGAGGGTCATCTGCAGGCGATTGCTCATGCGATCCACTCCGTGCAATCGGCTCCGGTGCGTTTCGGTCCGCAGATTGATTTTCACTCGCTGCTCGCCGGCCAGGCGAACAACTTGGCGTACCTGCGTCGCTGGCAGCCCGACCTGGCCGATCGGGTCGCTCGCGTGCGCGACGAGCTTGACCGTCTGGAACCGACCATCCCGGCTGGTCCGCTGGTGCTCGCCCACGGCGATTTCGCGCACGGCAACGTGCTCGTGGAGAGCGGTCCGCAGTCGGCGATCGTCGGTCGGCAGTCACCGCCGGTCGGCATTATCGACTTCGATCGCGGCGGCCAGGCCGAGCCGGCGTACGACGTGGCGTACTTCCTGACCCACGTGTGGTCGTTCGGCGTTCGGCACCCGCGACGGATGCGGCATGTGGCTCGGCTCTACGAAGCGTTTCGCCGCGCGTACCTCGCGCTGGCGCCCGACGTTTCCCCCCGGCGGCTGGCGCTGTACGAGGCCTTGGACTTTGCCGCGTACGTGCTGCGCAACTTTCGCAAGCAGAGCCACCAGCCGAACTGGCTCGTCTGGGCCGACGCTCAAGTGGACGCGGCGTTCGATCGGCTGGCGCAGGCGGCCGGCAGAGAGGGGGCCGCGCGATGACCCCGCATCATCCACGCCGACTTGGCTACCTGGTCAAGGCGTTCCCACGAATCTCCGAGACGTTCATTCTGAACGAGGTGCTCGAGTTGGAGCGCCAGGGATTCGATCTTCGCCTGTACGCCCTGAACCGACCGCGTGACACGAAACGGCACGCGCTCGCGGACCAGGTGCGTTCGCCGCTCGTGTACTTGCCCGAGTCGCTGTGGCTCGCCGCGTTCCGATTGTTCGTCGATCACTTGCTGCTCTTCTTGCGGTTCCCGTGGCGCTACGTGCGGACGCTGGCTGCGGTGGTCGCCGCGTTCGACCGCGACCTGGTCGAACGATTCGTGCAGGCTGCGCCAATCGCACGGCTCGCGCGGCGCGACGGGGTCGCCCACTTGCACGCCGGCTTTGTTCACGCCCCGGCATCGGTCGCGTGGCTCGTCCACCGCGTCACCGGCATGCCCTACAGCGTGGCCGCACACGCCAAGGACCTGTACCACTCGCGGCCCGACATCCTGCAGAAGAAGCTGACCGAGGCGCGGGTGGTCTTCACGTGTACGCAGTACAACGTCGCAAACCTGCATCGCTTCGCCGAGCCGGGCCGGATCGATCGGCTGCGTCGCGTGTACCACGGCGCCGACTTGAACCAATTTGCGTTTGGCCCGTACGGCTCGGACGATCCGCCGCTGGTGCTGGCCGTCGCGCGGCTCGTCGAGAAGAAGGGGCTCGAACACCTCATGCGTGCCTGCGCCCTGCTGAACGATCGGGGGCGGACGTTTCGTTGTGCGATCATCGGCGAAGGCGACTTGCGTGCGCCGCTTGAGCGGCTGCGCGATGAACTGAAACTCGGTGCGATAATGTCGTTCGAGGGATCGCTCGATCAGCAGCAAGTCCGCGCATGGTATCGACGCGCGACGCTGCTCGTTCTGCCGTCGATCGTGGCCCGCGATGGAGATCGAGACGGCATTCCCAACGTACTCGTCGAGGCCTCGGCGATGGGCGTGCCCATCATCTCGACGCCGACCAGCGGAATCCCCGAACTGGTGCGCGACGGCGAGACGGGGCTGGTCGTCGCGCCCAGCGACCCGGCCGCAATCGCCGCGGCGGTCGGGCGTCTGCTCGACGATGCACCGCTGCGCGAACAGCTTCGCATCGCCGCCCGGCGGTTTGTCGAACAGCACTTTGACCTGCACCGCAATGCGACGACGATCGGCGACGAACTGCGACGGCTGCTGAACCATGATGGCGAACCAGTCGAGCGACGAGTTTCATCTGCGTCCTGGGCCGATGACCGTAGTGAAGGGTCCGCGCTGCCGCGCCCCGTGCTGGAAGAGGTTCCATCGTGATGAGCAACCGGTCCACCACCATCGGCGTCGAACTGCACGGCGTGCGGTTGAACCTGAGCGGCGAATATCGCGCCTTGATCGACCACGCCGCGACGCTGCTGGAAGGCTGCGTGCGCGGGCCGTTCGACTCGCCCGACCTGGTCAGCACCGCGCGATGGCTGAATCGGCCGATTGCCGAAGGCGAGAACCTTTTCGCCGACGCCGACGCCGACTCCGGTTCGACGGCGACCGACGGCTTCGGCAAACGAATGCTGATCGGCGAGGACGAGCTGGTTTGGTTGGATACCCATCGCGTCAGCAACTTGCAGTTGCGGATGCGGCGCGACGGCGGCCGTCCGGCGTTCGACGTGGTCTATGGCTACGCGCCTTCGGCCCGGAAGCTCGCCCGGTTTCCGCACTACGAGCACAAGAAGTTTTTCGACCTGCTGCGCTACCTGGTGTTCTTCCCCGTCGCCTGGCACCTCGAGCGCACTCGCGGCTGGGTGCTGTTGCACGCCTCGGCCGTGACGGACGGGCGTGGCGCCGTGCTGTTTGCGGGGCCGGGCGGATCGGGCAAGACGACGACGTGCGTTGGATTGGCGGCCCGCGCGGGGATGCGATTCGTTGCGGAGAACCTGCTGTTCTGCGACGGCCGGCGCGTGTTCGCGATTCCCGAGCCGGTGCGACTGACGGATGAGAGTCTGGAGCTGCTGGGCCGCGATCGAACGCCACGGCCGTTTGCCTTCCACGGTGGGCTGCGCGAGAAACGAATGTTTCACCTCGCCGGCGGCGCCGATGCCGGCGGGCTGCCGGCGCGGGCCGTGTTCCTGCCGCGATTCACAAGCGAAGCTTACGCCGAACCGATCGAGCCGGCCGCCGCGTGCGAACAGTTGCTGGCGATCAATCGGCTGACGCTCGAGATCAACGACTATTACTGGTACTCGGCCGGGCTTGATCTGGTTTGGCCGCAGGCCGACAACGCCGCGAACCTGCCGGCGGTCGTGAAACGGCTGACGCACGAGACGCCGTGCTACGCGCTCGGCATCGATCGGTTCGCCGGAGTAGACGGCGTGGTCGACACGATTGTGCGGCGCCTGGGCTGCAAGCCCGAGGCGGTGGAGTGCGTGGAATGACGGCGACGATGGACATCTTGAGCGAGACGGCGTCTGTGCCGGTGCGCTGTTTCACGGGCGAGCAGCTTGCGCCGGACGCGGCCGCGCGGCGACAGCTCAAGCGGCTCGCCGCGCTGCCGGGACTGGCGCGGTACGTCGCCGTGCTGCCCGACGTCCACGCCAAGAGTCGCAACCCGACGCCCACAGGCACCGTCGTCGTCACTCGCGATCGGCTGATACCGCGGGCGGTGGATCATGGCGTCGGTTGCGGAATGAGCATGCTCGCCACGTCGCTGCCCGCTGCGGAGTTCGTCCCACGCGCGCTCGACGAGTTGTTTGCCAAGCTGAAGGCCGAGATTCCGGTGAAGGCTCGCGACGTGTCGCTGCTCTGCGACGCGGACATCGAACAGGTGCTCGGCGACGGGGTGGCGTCGCGGCCGGACCTTTTCGGCCTGGAAGCGGCCGACCTGGCTCGCATCGAGAACCGCGGGCGGATGATGAGCGAGCTTTCAGCGTCGGAGATTCTGGATGTCGTGCCGGGCAAGGCAATTCGCAAGGCGGCGAACTCGCTGGGAACGCTCGGCGCGGGCAACCATTTTCTGGAGCTGCAAGAGATCGTCGAGGTGCTGGACGCTGGCGCGGCGGCCGCTCTCGGTCTCGAACTGGGCCATGCGTTCGTCATGCTGCACAGCGATTCGCGGCGGCTAGGCAAGAAGGTGCTCGAGCCGGCGATGGATGACGCCGAGCGAACCTCAGGGGCCGGCGACGACGGCGACCCGTTGTGGACCGTGCCGGTCGAGGGCGAGTCGGGTCGCCGGCTTGTGGCGGCGCTGGCTGCGACGACTCACGCGGCGATGGCCAATCGAGCGACGATCCTGGCGATCGTGCGTCGCACGCTTCGCGAGGTGATGGGCCACGCGCCGCTCGACACGCGGCTGGTGTTTGACTGCAGCCACGAGACCATTCAGCCCGAGGCGCACGACGGCGAGCAACTGTGGGTTCACCGGCACGGCGCGGGCCGCGCGCTGCCGGCCGCGGCGATCGGGGACGTGCCGGTGCTGAGCGAGATCGGCCAACCTGTCGCGGTGCCCGGCAGCATGGGCGCCGACTCGTATGTCGCGGTGGCGCGGCTGGGTGCGGACCGCACGTTCCACTCGGTCGCCCACGGGGCCGGCCGGGTGATCGAAAAGGCGGCCGCGCGCGAGAAGTTCCGGACCGACCAGGTGGAAGAGTTCATGCGCAGCCGCGGTGTGCGGCTGTATCGCTACGGCACCGACGAGATCGCCGGGCAAATGCCGAGCTCGTTCAAGGATCCGGGCAGTGTCGTGGATGCGATGACGCAGTTCGGACTCATTCGGCCGGTCGTACGACTGCGGCCGATGGCAGTGCTGAAAGGATGAAACTCCAAGCATCAAACTCCAAACAGGCTCCAAAGGACCAATGACCAAACAGAATGCACGAAACGAATGCTTGGGGTCTTGGGTTTCGAGAATTGGTGCTTGTTTGGGATTTGGTTTTTGGGACTTGAGATTTGAATGATGGACACTCCTGCTCGCGTAATGATGTACTCGCAGGACAGCTACGGCCTCGGGCACCTGCGGCGGCTGACGAATCTGGCCAACGAGCTGGTTCGTCGCCGCGCCGACCTGAGCGTGCTGTTGGCGGTCGATTCGCCGGTCGCGCCGTTCTTTGAACTTGGCGATCGCATCGACTTCGTCAAGCTGCCGACGATCGTGAAGAAGGAGGCCGGCGTATTCCAACCGGCCCGGTTGCTTTCGAGCTATTCCACGGTGCGGACGATGCGTGCTCGCCTGTTGTGCGAGTCGGTGCGCGGGTTTCGGCCGCACGTGCTGCTGGTCGACCACATGCCGGGCGGGGCTAACGGTGAACTGAACGAAACGCTGGAGCTTGTGCAGCACGAGGGGCTGCCGACGCGGATCGTGCTCGGCCTGCGCGACATCATTGACGACGCCGGCGTGGTCCGCGCGTTGTGGCAGCGCGAAGGCGTGTACGAGACGATCGAACGCTACTACGACTGGGTGATGATCTACGGGTCGGCCGACGTCTTTGCGACCGCCGAGGCGTACGCGATGCCGCCGACGATCCTTGAGCGCGTGCAGTATTGCGGGTACGTCTGCAACATGGGGCCGGTGAAGGCGACCGACCGCGTGCGGGCCAAGATGGGCCTGGGCGGCGAGCCGCTGGTCGTGGTCATGGCCGGCGGCGGGCACGATGGATATCGGCTGATGCAGACGTTTCTCGACGCTCGCTCGCTCGTGGGCGATCGGGCCGGGTTCGCGACGCTGATGGTGACCGGTCCGTTCATGGACGACGACGATCGCAAGAGCCTGCGCGATCAGGCGCGGCAGTTGGGCGTCGAGGTACACTCGTCGCTCGGCGATTCGCTCAGCCACATTCACGCGGCCGACGTGGTCGTGAGCATGGCCGGGTACAACACCGTCTGTGAAGTGCTGCGGTTCCGCAAGCGGGCGGTCGTGGTGCCTCGGTCTGGTCCGAGCGCTGAGCAAACGACCCGGACGCGACTGCTCGCCGAACGCGGACTGCTGCAGATGCTGCACCCGCGCGAGCTGACGCCGCGCAAATTGGCCGACGCGATCGCTCGCGAGCTGGCCGGCACGCGTCGGCACGTGCCCGAGAACACGCCCGGCCTCGACGGCGTCGCCGCGGCGACCGAGACAATCGTTAGCTTCCTCGACCGCACCGCGCCGGCGCGGCCGGTAGTCGGCCGTGAAGTGCTGCGCAGAGAAAGTGCATCCTTAGTTCCGCAACGAACGTGAAGGGAGTACACCGATGAATGAGATCAGACTGGCCATCGTAGGAGTCGGCAACTGCGCGTGCTCGCTGCTCCAGGGCCTGGAATACTACAAGGACAAGGCGTCGATCGACTCCGCCGGCGTGCTGCACCCCGAAATCGGCGGCTACCGGCTGGGCGACATTCGCATCGTGGCCGCGTTTGACGTCGACCGACGCAAGGTCGGCCGGCCGCTCGAACAGGCCGCATTCGCTCCGCCGAACTGTGCGACGGTGTTTCATCGCGAATTGCCCGACTACGGCGTCCGCGTCGAGATGGGTCCGGTGCTCGACGGAGTCGCCGACCACATGGCCGACTACCCGGACGATCACGCACCGCGCGTAGCCGATCTGGCGGTGTGCGACGTCGAGCGCGTGCTGCGCGAGACGCACGCCGAGGTGCTGGTGTGCTACCTGCCGGTCGGTTCTGAGCAGGCCGCTCAGGCGTACGCTCAGGCGTGCCTGGCGGCTCATGTGGCGATGGTCAACTGCGTGCCGGTGTTCATCGCCTCGGACGCGGCGTGGGGCGAACGGTTTCGCAAGGCGAACCTGCCGATCGTCGGCGACGACATCAAGAGTCAGGTTGGGGCGACGATCACGCACCGGGTGCTCACGCGACTCATGGGCGACCGCGGCGTGCGGCTCGAGCGCACCTACCAGCTCAACACCGGCGGCAACACCGATTTCCTGAACATGCTGCAACAGGAACGGCTGCGGTCGAAGCGGATTTCCAAGACCGAGTCGGTTCAGTCGCAGCTCGACGCGCCGCTCGACCCGGACAACATCCACATCGGCCCGTCTGACTATGTGCCGTGGCAGAAGGACAACAAGGTGTGCTTCGTGCGCATGGAGTGGCGTGGGTTCGGCGACCTGCCGAACAACTTGGAGATGCGGCTGTCGGTCGAGGACTCGCCGAACAGTGCGGGCGTGGCGATCGATGCGATTCGATGCGCCAAGCTGGGTTTGGACCGCAAGCTAGGCGGCCCGCTCGACGCCGTCTCTTCCTTCACCATGAAGCACCCGCCCCGCCAGCGCCGCGATTCGGAAGCTCGCGATCTGCTCGAGCGATGGATCGCGAACAGGTAGCAGCAATGCCGCTCGCGGGCGCAAGTGAGACGTTTGTAGTACCGGCTTTAGCCGGAGAAGCCGCCTCAAGGCGCGACTACGAACGTCTCGATCCCGGCCGTGTGGAGTATGACTTCGGGCCGCATGAAGTCCATGAAAACTCGGATTAACACTCCGAATATTCATGGATACAATGCCCGCATGATTGGCCGGTCCCACTACCTCAAGCAGCTTTCCACGGCGGTGCGGCGGTCGCCGGTGACCGCGCTGGTGGGGCCACGCCAGTGCGGGAAGACCACACTCGCGCGCGCGTTTTCGGCGGCGCGCAAGTCGACCCACTTCGATCTGGAATCTGCCGCGGATCGGCAAAGACTACAAAACCCGGAACTGATACTCGGCTCGCTCAAAGGACTGGTTGTACTGGACGAGATTCAGTCCGTTCCTGAGCTGTTCAATGTGCTTCGCGTGCTGGTGGACCGGCCCAAGTCCACCACGCGGTTTCTGGTTCTCGGCAGCGCGTCGCCCACTCTGGTCAAGGGCGTCTCTGAAACCTTGGCGGGCCGAATCGAATTTGTCGAGTTGGCGGGGTTCGATCTACGCGAGATCGGAGCGGACTCGTTGGACACGCTTTGGCTGCGCGGCGGTTTCCCTCGTTCGTTTCTGGCAAGATCGGACGGCGACAGCGCCGCCTGGCGAGAAGGATTCATTCAGACTTTTCTCCAACGCGACATTCCGCAACTCGGAATCACGCTGGCCGCGCCCGCCATGCGACGCTTTTGGACGATGCTCGCCCACTACCACGGCCAGATTTGGAACGCATCCGAGCTGGGCCGCTCGATGAGCCTGTCCGACAAGACGGTGCGTGCTTGGCTGGACATCCTCACCGGCACATTTATGGTGCGCCAGTTACAGCCGTGGTTCGTCAACGTCGCCAAGCGGCAGGTGAAATCACCCAAGGTCTACGTGCGCGACAGCGGGTTGCTGCACAGCTTGTTCAATCTGCCGGACCAGCACGCCCTGATGGGCCATCCGCGCGTCGGCGCCTCTTGGGAGGGTTTTGTCTTGGAGCAGGTTCTGCGCGCGGTTCGACCGCCCGAAGCCTACTATTGGGCGACTCACAACGGCGCGGAACTCGACCTGTTCTTTCGGCATCGTGCGCAGAGCTATGGCGTCGAAATCAAATTCAACGAAGCGCCCGCCGCGACAAAGTCCATGCGCATCGCCATCGACGACCTGGGCCTCAAACACCTGTGGATAATCTATCCGGGAACGGAACGGTTCCCCATCGACAAGCGGATTTCCGCCTGGCCGCTCCGCGACGTAGCAACGTTGCCCGGCGAACTGAGGTAGGGCAGGGATGGTACTCGGCCGCGGTACTCGACAAGCTTGGGGCGAGCTAGGGTTCGATCTTCGGCTCGCCGTCGGTGAATCTCGTGTGGCACTTGTTGCACGAAGCAACCATCGCGGCGTAGGCCTTCTTGGTCGCGGCGTAGTCGCGGGCCTTGGCGGCCTTCATTACTTCGCTGCCCGTCTCGCGCAGCGCGATCGAAAGCGTCGTCCACTCGCGCGCGTCGGCATCATCAGGGCGTCGGATGAGCAGCAAGTTCCCGGTTTCGGCCAGCATCACCGACGACGAAAGCACGCCGCGCCACGCCTTCTTGTTCGCGGGCTCGGTCGCCAGGTCCTCTTTCAAGTCGTCGAACGCCTCCTCGACGATGTACTCCATCAGATGGTGGCAGTCGACGGTGGGCGCCAGGCCGTCCTTCGCAGCCTCCTGGCCGAACGTGGGCCCGAGCGGTCCGGACGCGACACACGCGAGCGCGCCGATCGCGATCACGGTGGTACAAGTCGTCGTCAGCAAACGGTGTGAGTGCTTCATGGCGCTCCTTCTGAAACTAAATAGCCTTGCACGATTCTGGGACAGTAGCCCGACGCGCCAGCGAGGGAGCACATGGCGAAATCACAAGAAATCAGGCCCGGTCCCTCGCTGGCGCGTCGGGCTACTGTCCCTGCGGACTCCCAGAATCACGCAAAGCCATTTAGTGAAAGTACCCTGACGTAGATTGGCGCCTCTCAGCTCGCGGCTACTCCGGCGCGTGGCCGACGGCGACGAGTTCGATCTGGACGTCCTTGGTCGTCTTGCCCGCCTTGCCCGCGGTCTTCGCAACCAGCACCTCGAGGTTCAGCGTGTCGTCGTGAGCCATCGCGGGCAGTTGTTTGCGTCCGGCCTGCGGCGGCAAGAGGCTCAAGATCGCTGGGTGTGTCTTCTTCGTTACCTTGGTGCTCAGTTCAGTCGCATCATCTTGCGAGAGGCCGGCGGGCGATTTGTCACTGGCCGCCGGGCCAAGGATCACGAAGTCGCGAAACTGGGCCGTGCCCAGGTGGTTGCCGTCTTGCGGCTGGTGGCCATAGCGCAGTGTGTAGACTCCCGCCTTGATTTGTTGCTTGCGATAGTCCGCGGTGTCGGCGGGAAAACGAATCGCGCCCACCAGTGTGCCCGGTTCGATCGGGTACTTGAGATCAAGCTGCTCCTGAAACGCATCGGCGATCGGCAACTGGGCAACCAGCCAGACGTCGCACACGGTCTTGCCGTCGGGGCCGGCAACGCGATAGCCGCTCTTCGCCAACGCGCCTCGAACCTCGGCGGTGAGCTCCTTCGGAGCGGCTTCCTTCAACTCAGCCGCCTTGTATTTGTCGTCCGCCCTCGCGCCGGCCAAAGCCAAGGCGGCCAGCAGCACTCCGACGGGCAGTCTTCGCAACGTTCCGGTGTGCATGAATCCTCCTCAGGGGACAGAAAACGGGAAGCCGTTGTAGTCCGGCTTCCCGTTGGCCGTTGTTTTCGTGCTCGGGGGACCGCGGCTAGCGAGTGAACGACCCAATGAACGCGCTGCGTTTGTCCGGGCTGGACCACGTGCCGCCTAGACCCGCGCCCTTGAACTCGTGGCTCACGGTCACGGCCGGAATGAAGTCGTTGTTCAGTTTGGTGAGCGGTTGATAGTAGACCCACTCGTTGCCGCACACGTGATCGTGCTCGGTGGGACAGCGAGTCTGGATGGCGGCCAGCTTGCCGGCGACCAGCTTGGCGCATCCTTTTTCCTCGCAGCAGCCGACCATCAATTGAATCGGGGCCGTGTCGACTCGCACCACCTCGTCGAACAACTTGCCGCCCATCTTGCGGGCGAAGCTCACGAGCGCCTCGCGCTGCTCGGGCGTGGCTCGCTCGTCGACGATCAGCACGCTCTTGGCCGGATACGGATTGGTGAACTCATCGCCGAGCGTGCTCGCCGCCTTGACGGCCGCAACCACAGCCAGGCCGCTCAAGTCGACTCCTGACCATGAACCCGATTTCACTCGCCATGCCAGCACCGCCTGATCGCCCGACAGACCGAACTCGGCATTGGCGAAGCACGGGCCGGTGTAGACGTCGCAGGTGCGTGCCTCCAGATAGTCGCCCGTTATGCGTTCCGGCGAGGCGGCGCTGACCAGGGCAAAGGCTAGACTCAATACCAACCCAGCTCGAACTGCATGCAGCATGGCTATCCTCCTCGAATATCGAAGTGGCGGGATCGTCGCGTACAGCCAGGCGACATTCTGACTCGCCCGCCCAGACCGGTCAAGCGCTGGTCGCCGGCCACGCCGTCCAAAATGTCGCGGCGGCCTCGGCGAATCACTGGGTGAAGGTTGGCGGGTAAGGCCCGGCCGCGAAATCAGGTCGGCATCGGTTCGGCGGGGCCTGCCCGCCATTGTCTTTGTATTGGAACTGCCGGCGGCGGGCGATTAGACTGCCCGACGTGCTGGAGGCAACATGACCGGACACCTTGTTTTGGGGGGCATGCCATGGAGATCGGCCTCGTCATTTTCGTCACTCTGATCTTTCCGCCGATCCTGCTGTTCGGATTCTTCATCGTCAACCCGCGAGAAGAGATGGTCGTGTTGCGGTTCGGCAAGTACGTCGGCACTGTGCGGCACGAGGGCATTCGATGGATTCACCCCGTGGGCCGATCGCTGCGGCGGATTCCCACGCGCGACCTGACGCTGCACATTGATACGGCGACCGTGGTCGAACGCAACGGCAACCCGATCTTGATCAGCGCCGTCGTCGTCTATCGCGTCGAGGACACGCGCAAGGCCGCGCTCGACGTCGATAACTTCAATCGCTTCATCGAAGATCAAGCCGGCGCCGTGATCAAGCGCGTCAGCGCCCAGTTTCCGTACGAGTCGCCGGGCAGGACGGAACCTTGCCTGAAGAGCGAGGCCGAGGAGGTCACGCGCGCGTACATGAGGGAACTTCAGAACGCCGTCGACCCCGCTGGAATCCGGGTGCTGAGCGTCCGGCTGAACGACCTGACCTACGCACCCGAAATCGCTCAGGCGATGCTCATGCGTCAGCAGGCCCTGGCGCTGATCGACGCGCGCAAGACGATTGTCGAGGGCGCCGTGGCGATTGTACACGACGCCATCGAGCGCCTCCGCGCCGCGGGCCTGGAAGTGTCGACCGCGCAGCGCGAGGCGCTGATCTCGAACCTACTCGTCGTACTATGCAGCGGCGAACACGCTCAGCCGGTGCTGCAGGTACAGGCCGCGCCGAAATCCTGAACCAACCTGGAACCGACCCCTGGAGACAACCATGACAACCCGTTCACTGCCGCTCGTCACGCTCGCACTGCTCGCCATCGGCGCCGCTGCCCTGGCCGGCCCCGACGACAAGGCCCTCGACTTTTACTGGATCGACACCGAAGGCGGCTCCGCCGTGCTCATCGTCACGCCGCGCGGCCAGTCGATGCTCGTCGATTCCGGCAACGCCGGCGACCGCGACCTGGGTCGCATCCTGCACGTGGTGCGCAACGTCGCCAAGCTCGAACACATCGACTATCACCAGATCAGCCACTGGCACGGCGATCACTTCGGCAGCACGCCGGAACTGGCGAAGAAGGTCCCGATCAACAGTTTCATCGACCACGGCCCGTCGGTGGAAGGGGCCGACTTCCAGCAGAGGTTTGCGTGGTACCTGGCGCTCGACCGCGGCAACAGCCGGCGAATCTGGAAGCCGGGCGACAAGCTGAAGTTGCCCGGCGCGGACGATGGGCCGGCGGTTGAAATCACCTGCGTGTGCGCGCACGGCCAAGTGCTGCCAAACAAAGATGGCTCACAGCCGACCAAGGACGGTTGCGACAAGCACCCAGCCCAGCCCGAAGACAAGAGCGACAACGCCCAGAGCATCGGCTACACGCTGAAGTTCGGCGACTTCGATTTCTTCGCGGGCGGCGACCTGACCTGGAACATCGAGCACCGGCTGGTCTGCCCCGAAAACAAGGTCGGCACGGTCGACGTGTTTCAGGTGAATCACCACGGTCTCGCCAACAGCAACAATCCGGCGCTGGTGCACGCGATCGCGCCAACCGTCGCCGTGATCAACAGCGGACCGCGCAAAGGGGCCGAACTCGCCGTGCTCCAGACGCTGCGCAAGTCGCCCGGCATCGAGGCGATCTTCCAAGTCCATCGCAACGTGCGCATCGCCGACGCTGACAACGCCCCTACCGAGTACATCGCGAACCACGACGAAGCCTGCCAAGGCGACTACGTCTGGCTCAAGGTCGCCGCCGACGGCAAGTCCTACACCGTCGCCGCGGGCGCCGCCGGCAAGAAGTTTCGTTTCCCGGCGAAGTAGCCCACGACGCGGCGGACCGGCGGACGGCTAGCCTGTGAACTGCGCATCCGGTGTCAGCACCAGTCGCGCGCCGATCCACTCGAGCGTCGCCAGCACTCCGTACGGAACCAGCACGGCGGCGCAGGGCTGCAGCGGCAGGTAGTAACGGTCCCAATTCAGCGGAATGAGCAACACGACTACGGCCAGCGCCAGAGCAGCATGCACGACAAGGCACCACGCCACAGGCGGACCGCCATTGCGCACGGCCCGCCAGCCGTCGCCGATCGCCCAGAGCACGCCCCACACAAACAGCGGAAACCAAATCAGCGCGGCCGCGCGGCGATACTCGCCGAAACGCTCCGACGTCGGACGCGGCCCGACGGTGCGAATGTTGCGCGGGCCAAACGGCGAGTAACGGCCGAAACCTTCCCACACTGTCATCCGGATGCGGTCAGCCGGCGTGGACAGCCAGTCGCGCTCGAACGCAGGATTCCTCATCGCGTCTTGCGACCACTCGCGGCGAAACTGCACGAGGAATCGGGCGCGATCGAGCACGCCCATGCGAGCGAGTTTCCGCGCCTGTTCGGAATCAGTGTCGCGCATTTGGGGCCGCGCGGTGAGGAACGGGTTCAGCGCGACGAACAGGGAAAAACTGCCAGCGCCGACAAGCACCATTGCGGGCAAGGGCACAACCAGGCTCCAGCGACTTGCCGCTGTCGGCCCGCCCGGCCCGCGCCCGCGCTCGATAGCCAGAGCGAGCCAGCCGACGCCAAGCGTCGCGAGCACAATCACCGTCGCGACGCCGCCGTTCAGCTTCGCCTCGGCCGCCAATCCGCAGCTTGCTGCCGCACCCGCAACGAACGCCAGCCAACGCCCCGGCCGGAACTGCGGACTCCACAGCAGCCGCATCCCCGCCGCCGCGCACGCCACCGACGCAATCACGAGACACTCGGCGAACGAGTCCGACATCGCTCGCCGCGCGTGAGTGAGGTAAAGGGGATCAACCGCAACCAGCAGCGCCGCCAGCAGGCCCAGCCATCGGCCGCGCACCAACACGCCCAACGCAAACGTTGCCAGCACGCCGCCGACGCCGAACACCGCGGCCGGCACGCGCGACCAGTACAGTACGCCCGCTTCGGCCGGCGGACTGAAATCGCCGCCGCCCGCGCGGGCGACCCACCGGCCCGCGACTCGCTCGAATCCGATCCAGGCCATCCAGCGGTCCAGGTTCTGAGGCGCCGGCAGTCGCGCCGCCGCCAGGGAGGCTCCGAACATGTACTTCGGCAGCGGCGGATGATCGTACGCCGCATAGTGCAACCAATCGGGATGGTCCCATCGCCCGCTCCGCAGCAGCGTGTAGTAGTAACTCTGAGCGATCATCGCCGACTCGTCGGCAAAGTGCGGCTCGCGCTCGAGACCTCGGAAGATCCACCAGGCCGCCGCGACCGCGACCAGCAGTCCCGCCGCGATCGTGCCGGCCGTCGAGCGAGTGTCTTGCGTTCCGGGCGCGGAGTTGGTCATTCGTCAGCATCCTTCAATTCAACAACTGCCAGAGGCCCCGTCACGTACAGCGGCGGCTCGGCATAGTCCGCGCCGGCAGCGCCGATCGCGTGGATCCGCTTGCCGAGTTGCCGTCGGACCACACGCCAGCGCGTGCTCGGATTGAATCGCAACAAGGATTGCTTCAACTCGCGCCGCGGCGAGGTTCCCGGCTCCGAAATCGGAATGAAAAGCGACGCCGTCTCGCGATGACAGACATACGTGAGCCACGCGCTGTTCGGCGTCAATACGACGGAATCGACGGGCAGGTTCTCGTCGATCCATCGGCCGACGTTCACCAGCATGTCGGCGTCCAACCGATTCAACCGCGACGTTGTTTCTCGCACCGCCCAGCACGCCATCGCTGCCAAGGCCAGGCCGGTCAACGCGCGGCTCCGCAGCCACCGGCGCCACTGCACGATGCCGGCCCCGGCAAATATCGCCAGGATGAACTGCATGTCGAACAAGAACCGCGACGGCGTAAACGGCGTGCTCGACGCGCCGCTAATCAGCATGCCGGCTCGGCCTCCATAATCGAGCACCACGAACGCAACGAGCCACACGACCAGAATCAACAGCAGCACGCGCCGCGCCGGCCTTTGATCGGGCTGAACCGCCGCCGTAAAACCCGTGAGCGCCGTGACGACCAGACCGATCCCCCAACTCCACGCGTGTTCCCAAGGCCACGCGAACGGCTCGACGTACTCGATCATGCCGGTGCGATGCACCTCGCCGACGCGGCCGAGCATCGGAACGACGTAGACGGCGGCCACGGCCGCGCCGCCGCCGACCGCCGCCGCAAGACGCAGCGCGGCGGCCCGGTCTCCGCGGATCGCCAGCGCGCACGCCGCGATCGTGACCGCACCCATCATCGCGACCATCGTGTGGTGGTGGGCCAATACCATGGCGCCGAACAGCAGCGAGGCAAGGGCAACTCCCGCACGGCCCGGCACGGCACACGCCGCATATAGGCCGCCCAGCGCGAGCCACATCGCAATCGCCGATGGCAGGCCGCCCCAACTGTAAGGGAACAGGCTCGACTGAAAGCTGCCAAACACAAACGCGAACGATGCGGCGATCGCGTGCGGACGCGATCCGAACAGCCTCTCGGCCCAGGCAGCAACGCACAATCCCGCACCGACAATCGACCACACAAAACTGTGCCGAAAGACCGTATGCACCGGCAAGCCCGTTGAGCGCGACGCGACCGCGAGCCACAGGTGAGTGCCGATCGGGTAGTTCAGTGTCAGGTCCTCAAGCGGCATCAGGTCTTGCGTGGCGCGACCCGCATCGATCTGCCGCTGGGCCACCACGCAGTGAAACGCCGGGTCGACCCCCTGCGGCAGTTCCGACCACCGCAGCGAGTACAGGTGGATTGCACCACCCGCCAACAACGGCAGCAGCACGACGATCGTGGACCACCTCCACGAAACCGCCGACGACACAGCACGGAGACCGCCGTGCACAACCATCCAAACGGCCACGATTGCCTGCGCACACCACGCGGCCCAGACGCCGTCCAGCGACCAGGTTCCAAGCCAGTCGAGCGCGATGATGAACGCGCCGTAGCCGGCTGCTCCGCCCAATGCAACGCGGTGAAGCACCGGCAGCGAAGTGAGCCAAAGGACAGTAATCGTCACGGCCGGCGTCACAACGACGACCAGAAACGCCAGCAGCGTGGCGAACTGACTCGCGATCTCGGCGATCCCGATCATGGGCGGCTCGAAAGTCACCAATTCATCTCGCTTGCCTCAGGAGTGGCGGCTGTATCGAATGTATCGATCCTTCCCACGACGCGAACTGGAATGGACTTGGAGCATTCTACGAATCGCGCCGCGCCGGTGCAGTCATTTCCAGTGAACTGCCGGCGAATTCCCGCGAGCGTCGCCCTACAATTGGATCAACAGAAGCGGAGTGCCGACGTGCGTAGACTCGTCGAGCGAATCTGACGTTGTGTCTGGCCGGCGGCAAATGGGGGGAGATGCGTGATGACCATTCGTTTCACTCGTGTCAGCCGAGCGCACACGATTGCACTCGTGATCGGGTTGGGTCTGGCCGGCTGCCGGTCTCGACCGTTCGATCGTTTCTCGCGGCGCGTACCAATGCCGCCGCCTCCTGGCCAATCGGCGCCGAGCGTCGACGAGGGCGACATCACGACGCCCGAACCGAACGGCGCCGGCCGTGGGCCTGACGGCGCCTACTTTCCGCCGCCGCACGTCGCGCCGCCCGCGTCCGGCGTTGCCACGGACATTCGATATCCGCCGCAGCGACCTCGCTTGCGGCCGGCCCCGCTGGTGCAGACCAGCAAGGTCGAACCGACTCACATCCCGCCGCGCGCGGTCGATGAGACGCCCCTGAAGCTGCCCAGCAACAACAAGAACGGCGATACAAGGTCGCCGGCGACCTCGCCGGCTGGCCCAACACCCGCCATCACGCCGATTAGCAACTGCCGCGTAATCGCATCGAACATCGTTTCCGGCGCAGCGCCATCCACCATCCAAGCGATCGCCTGGCTCAAAAGCGAAGGCTTCAAGACCGTCGTCAATCTCCTGCCCGCCAGCGAGGCCGATATGGCCGAGGGGGCCGAGGTGCGTCGCGCGGGAATGGACTATATCTCGATGCCGATCACGCCCGAGACGCTCAACGCCGAGATGGTTCGGAAGTTCAACGAGATCATCGACGACGCCGCACGGCGACCGATCTACCTGCACGATTCGACCGGCGAACTTACCGGCGCGATGTGGTATCTGCACGCCGTCCAGGTCGATATGGTGTCCGACGAGTCCGCCCGCCGACAGGCCGCACGGATCGGCCTCGAAGATCCGCCGTCGAGCGACCTCTCCACTAAGCTCTGGCTCGCCGTTCAGAAGCACCTCGAGGCGCAGAAACGCGAGTCCACTTTGCCGGAGAAGACATAGAAACACAGAGGCACAGAGAACACAGAGGAATGCTTGGTTCACGATCTCTGTGTTCTCTGTGCCTCTGTGTTTCAAATCTCGAGAATTGGTGTGCTTGGTTCACGATCTCTGTGTTCTCTGTGCCTCTCTGCAGGCCGCGCGGATCGACCTCGAAGACCCGCCGTCGAGCGACCTCTCCACTAAGCTCTGGCTCGCCGTTCAGAAGCACCTCGAGGCGCAGAAACGCGAGTCCGCTTTGCCGGAAAAGACATAGAAACACAGAGGCACAGAGAACACAGAGGAATGCTTGGTCCACGATCTCTGTGTTCTCTGTGCCTCTGTGTTTCAAATCTTGAGAATTGGTGATTGCGAATCGCTGATTGCTGCTTGAAGATGTCTGCATGAGCACTCAGCCTCGTGAAACCGGCAATCCGCAATCAGCAGTCCAACATCCCAAAGTCCCCCGGGCCGAGATCATTTCGGTCGGCACGGAACTCACCAGCGGCAAGAACCTGGACACGAACGGCCAATGGCTGAGCGTCGAGTTGGCGAAGATCGGCGTGCCCGTTCATTTTCATACAACCGTGGGCGACAACCTGGACGAGAACATCGCAGTCCTTCGGGCCGCCGCCGCACGGTGCGATCTGGTCGTGATCACGGGCGGCCTCGGTCCGACTCAAGACGACCTGACACGCGAGGCACTGGCGGCCGTCGCCGGCGTGCCTCTCGAGTTTCACCAGCCGTCGTTCGACGCGATCGCGGCGATGTTCGCACGTCGCAAGCGAGCGATGCCTGAACGCAATCGTGTGCAGGCCCTATTCCCCGCCGGAAGCGAACCGATCCCGAACGCACACGGCACCGCGCCGGGAATCTGGATGCGGACCGAGCGAAGCGAGAATCGAGGATTGAAGATAGAGGATGGAGGATCGAGGACCGAGCAAGGTGGATCGTCCACCACGTCCAACGCGGTTCCACGTACTGTCCGACTCAATCCTCTATCCTCAATCCTCTATCCTCAATCTTCTCTCTTCGTCGCCATGCCCGGCGTGCCGTCCGAAATGTACCTGATGTTTGCCGAGCAGGTGCGGCCGCGGCTGATCGAGGCGTTTGGCCTACGGCGAGTGATCGTGCACCGCAAGATCAACCTGTTCGGCCGAGGCGAGTCCGACGTCGAGTCGGCCCTGCTCGACATCACCCAGCGCGGCCGTGAACCCGAGGTTGGCATCACCGTTCACGACGCGACCATTTCGCTGCGCATCGTCGCGGCGGCCCCGACCGAGGACGACGCCCGACGCCTGATCGACCCGACGGCCCAAATCATCTACGAGCGACTTGGCGCGCTGGTCTTCAGCGAAGGCGACGTTGAACTGCAGCAAGTGGCCGCCGACCTGCTTGCCGCGCGCGGGTTGACGCTCGCGACGGCCGAGGGACTCACCGGCGGAACGGTAGCCGAACGGCTCGCGTCGATTCCCGGCGCCAGCCGCTGGTATCGAGGCGGCGTGGTGGCGTATGCGAACCAGGCCAAGATCGAATTGCTCGGCGTTTCTCGCGAGCAGATCGAGGCGCACGGCGTGGTGAGCCGCGAGGTCGCCGAGGCCATGGCCGTGGCGTGCCGCCGCCGCTTCGCGAGCGACCTGGCCGTCGCCACCGTGGGAATCGCCGGACCTGACGGCGCCACGGACGAGCGGCCCATCGGCACGACGTGGATCAGCGTGGCCGCCGCCGATGGCGTCACGTCCAACTGCTTCAGAGTCTGGGGCGACCGGGCCGCGGTCCAGAGCCGCGCCGCGAAACACGCGCTCAATCAGGTCCGGTTGTGGCTCGCGAGTCCATCGCGCTGATTGGTCCGAGTGCGCCGATCGCGCCGAGGACGCCGATTAGCCCGTCGACCAAAACGGTTGGTTTGCTTTGCTCGGCTGGTGCGTGTGCTAGACTTCGACCGGAAGTCGCTCTGCCGAGGTCGTAGGCACACGCCGAGTGCCTGCCGCTTTGCCTGTCCCACAGCCGCGCTCGCCCTGCCCCATTTGCGACTCAAGCCCAATGGCCGCTGCCGCCGACAATCCGAACCGGGACGACACACACCCGCGCACCGCGCCCGGTCGCGTGCGAGCCAACCCAGCGCTCCGCGCCCAGCGCATGAACATGGACCGATCACGCCTGAAACTGGATGTCGTGGCCCTGTGCCTGTTCTTCGCCGCCGTGTTCCTGGGCGTCAGCCTGATCGGCTACGATCCGGCCGACCCACCGAGCACGTTGGTCTGGCCGCGCAACGAGGAGGTCGCGAACATCTGCGGCAGCGTCGGCGCGGTCGTCGCGTTCGCGTCGCTCAGCACACTCGGCGCGGGCGTCTACGTATTCCTGGCGGGCCTGTCGTGCCTGATCGTGCTGTTGTTCGCACGCCAGCGAGTGAGCGACCCCGCGCTGCGCGTGTTGGGTTGGCTGCTGCTGATCGCATGCACCAGTTCGCTCGCCGACAAGCTCTTTCCCGAAGGCCTCGCCGGGACGGTGATCGGCAGCGGCGGCTACCTCGGTGCGGCGATCGTCGGACTGTCTGAGCGGCATTTTTCCGAGGGCGGAACGTATCTGGTGCTTATCGCGTCCCTAGTGTTCGGCGTCTTCCTGACCTGCGACTATCTGTTGCTGCGGGCGATCCACTTCGTGTTCCGGGTGTTGCGCAGCCTGATCGGCCGACCGATCCGCGCGGCGGTTCGCCGCAAGCAGCACAAGGCGGACGCGAAGTCCACGCCCGCGCCGGTCACCGTCGCCGACCTGGCGAACGAATCGGCTGTGACCACGGAACCTGAGGCCGCCGAAGGCTCGGTCGCTGCGCCGGTGCCGATCCGCACGCCGAACGACCTGAACACCGCGCAGGAACCCGATCCGACGCCCGTCCCAGAACGCGCCGAGCCGAACGTGGCCCGCGAACTCGACCGCGTCTGCAACGGCGAACACGACGAGATGACGTACGAACTGCCGCCCATCGACCTGTTGGACGAGCCTGAGCCGTTTCCCTACGACGCGCACGCGGCCAGCATCCGTGAGAAGGGCCGGCAGCTCGAAAAGACCATCGCCGAGTTCGGTCACAAGGTCCGCGTTGTGCAGATCGACACCGGGCCGGTAATTACGCAGTACGAGATCGCGCTCGAGGCCGGTCTACGCGTCGGCAAGATCCATGCGCTCGCCGACGACCTGGCGATCTCGCTCAAGGCGCCTGCGGTTCGCGTGGTCGCGCCGCTGCCCAACCGCGACACGGTCGGCGTCGAGGTTCCCAACGATCAGCGCGCGGCCGTGCGGCTCAAGGAGGTCATCCAAGGCGCGAGGGCCAAGATCGCCAAGATGCGGATACCGTTGTTCCTCGGCAAGGACGTGAAAGGCAACCCGATCGCCTACGACCTCAGCGACATGCCGCACCTCTTGATCGCGGGCCGCACCGGCACCGGTAAGAGCGTCTGCCTGAACTCGATCATCCTGTCGATCCTCATGACCCGCCGGCCCGACGAGGTGAAGATGCTGATGATCGACCCGAAGATGGTCGAGCTGTCGCAGTACCGTCGCATCCCGCACCTGATGCACCCGGTCGTCACGGACATGAAGAAGGCCGAGGCGATGCTCGCGTGGGCGGTGGACAAGATGGAAGAGCGCTACGACATCCTGGCCCGCGCCGGCGTGCGACACGTCAGCACATACAATCAACTCGGCGCAGACGAGATCTTCGCGCGGCTGAAGCCGGTCGACGACGAAGAAAAGGCCCGCATCCCGACGCACATGCCGTACATCGTGATCCTCGCCGACGAGATGGCCGACCTGATGATGACCGCGCCGCGCGAGGTCGAAGGGCACATCATCCGGCTCGCCCAGAAGTCGCGCGCGGTCGGCATCCACCTGATCGTCGCCACGCAGAAGCCGACCGTGGACGTCGTCACCGGCCTGATCAAGTCGAACCTGCCCGCGCGCATCGCGTTTCAGGTGTCGAGTCGCTCGGACAGCCGCGTCGTGCTCGACGAGATGGGCGCCGAGAAGTTGCTCGGCCATGGCGACATGCTCTTCCTCGTGCCGGGCACCAGTCACCTGGTCCGCGCCCAGGGCACGTACGCCAGCGATAAGGAGATCAACTCGGTCGTTCAGTTCCTCGAGAGCTACGAGCCGCAGTACAGCCGCGAGTTGGTGCAACTGCCGACCGCCAAGGGCGACGCGCCCGACGCCAGCGCCTCGCTGCGCGAGCGCGACGACATGTACGAGCAGTCGATCGAGATCGTCGTGCGTGAAGGCCGCGGCTCGGTCTCACTGCTTCAGCGTGCGCTCGGCATCGGCTACGGCCGCGCCGCCCGACTGATTGACTACATGGCCGAAGACGGCATCGTCGGCGACTACAACGGCGCCCAGGCCCGCGAGGTGCTGTACACGCCCGAGGAGTGGGAGGCGGTGCGGCAAGGACAGAAGCAGGCGGGCTAGCCGACCACACCACCCCTTGTGGCTGGCGCGATCAAGATAGACATGTCTCAGGCGTTTGGACACAATCCCGCGCCAACCATCGGGAGGCATGTCATGTTGCGACAGGCTTTGTTTCGAAGGGTGTTCATCGCCGCGGCCCTGACCCTGGCCTCGCGGCTAGCCGTGGCAGCTCAGGGAGACAATCCCGCGGCCAACCTGGAGTATCGCTGGGTCTACGCTCAGACCAATCTGCAGGTCGATGAGAATGTCCCGCGGCTCGTCAAGATCATGGAACGTGCGGCGGCGGCCGGGTACAACGGCGTGCTGCTGGCCGACTTCAAGTTCCATGTGCTCGATCGCGTGCCCGAGCGGTACTTCGCCAACGTGCGTCGCGTGCGCGAGCGAGCAGGCGAACTGAAGCTCGACATCATCCCCGCCGTCATGCCCATCGGCTACTCCGAGGGGCTGCTCGCGCACGATCCGAACCTGGCCGAAGGGCTGCCGGTGCGCGAACAACTCCTGGTCGTCGAAGGCGACACGGCACGGCTCGAGCCGGACCCGCCCGTGAAGCTTGAAGGCGGCGACTTCGAGACTTTCGAGAACCACAAGTTCGCCGGCTGGGATTTCCAAGACCTTGCCGGGCGCGCGAGCTTCGCCGATCGCGAGGTCAAACACGGCGGCGAGTGCTCGCTGCGCATGCGCAATGTCGGGACGTCCGAGTCGGCGGGCGCCAACTGCCGCGTGATGCGGCGCATCGAGGTCGCGCCGTTTCGACCGTATCACCTTTCGGTCTGGATCAAGACTCGCGAGTTTGGCGCCGCCGGGTCGGTCCGATTGTTCGCGATGGGCAACGACGGCCGCGTGCTCTCGCACTCGAACCTCGAAGTCAAGCCCACGCAGGATTGGACTCGGCACCACGTCCTGTTCAACACCCTTGCCAACGATGCGGTCCGCGTCTACGCCGGCGTTTGGGGCGGCAAGGACGGAACTCTGTGGATGGACGACCTCGCGATCGAGGAGGTCGCGCTGGTCAACCTGCTGCGGCGGCCTGGCTGCCCGCTGGAGGTCGCCGTCGAGCCTAACGGCACAAAGTTGCGCGAACGCTACGAGTTCGCCGAGTTGAAGGATCCAAAAATGGGCGCCGTGCCGTACGCCGGTGGGTTCGACGTGTACCACGAACCACCGAAGCTGCGCGTCACCGACCGCGCGGTGCTGCGCACCGGCGACCGGTTGCGGGTCAGCTACTATCACGCGGTCACGATCTACTCGGGCCAAGTGCCGTGTTGCCTGAGCGAACCGGCCGTGTTCGATCATCTGCGGCGCGAGGTGGCCGGCGTCGAACGGCTGCTGGCGCCGAAGGGGTTCATGATGAGCCACGACGAAATCCGCGTGGCCGGCTGGTGCGCCGCCTGCCAGAAGACCAAGCGCACGCCCGGCCAGTTGCTCGCCGATAACGCGAGACGATGCGTCGAGATCATCCGCGAGGTCAGCCCGCGCGCGCGGGTCTTCGTCTGGTCCGACATGTTCGATCCCGCGCACAACGCCGTCGACAACTTCTACCTCGTGAACGGTAGCTTGGCCGGTTCGTGCGACGGCCTGCCGCCCGATGTGACGATCGTGAACTGGAATTTCGACGGCCGCGCGAAGAGCCTGCCGTACTTTGCTCAGCGCGGGCATCGCCAAATCCTGGCCGGCTACTACGACGGCGACCCGCGGCGCATCACCGACTGGCTGCGCACCGGCGGCGCGACCAACCGCGTCGCCGGCGCGATGTACACCACTTGGCGCGGCCGCTACGACGCGCTCGAGGAATTTGCCCGCTCAGGCTGGGGTGAAACCCCGGCATCTGCGCTGCCGCCGCTGCCGCCGCGTCTGCGCAAGGACCAGCCCACGAAGCCCTGAACGATTGCGGGCTACGGGAACGCAACCTCAACGATGGAGAAATCGTCGAGCAGCGAGTCACGGCCGTTCAGGCTGCGTACGTGGCTCAGCAAGTCATCCATCACCGAGGTCGACGACCGAGCCGATCGGGCCATGAAATCGACGAACCCTTCAAACGGCCACTGACCTCCGTCGGGCAAGTGAATCTCCTGGCACCCGTCGGTGTAGAGGTACAGTCGCGATCGAGCCGGCACGGGCAAGTCGAGAACCTCGAAACTCGCTTGCGGCATGATCCCCATGATTGGGCTGGCTGATTCCAACATGGCGGGCGCGGCGCCATTGTCGCCGAATAGCAGCGACGGCGGATGACCACCGCCGGCCCAACGCAACAGTCGGGCGCTGCGGCAGTACACGCCGTACCAGATCGTAAAGAACTTCTCACCGCACGCTTCGCCGAGGAACGCGTCGTTCAGTCCGCCGAGCACCTGGGCGGGGTCGTGGAAGTCGGCGTTGGGCAGCGAGCGCGAGCGAAGCAGGTTCATGATCGAAACCGACAGCAGCGCCGACGCGAGTCCGTGCCCAGTTACGTCGACGATGTACAACGCCAAGTGATCGGCGTCGAGCCAGTCGTAGCCGAAGGTGTCGCCGCCCAGGTCGGCCGAGGGGACGTAGCGCCAGTCGATCGCGACGGGTTCGGTGGTCGGCGCGGGCAACAGTGACCTCAGGTAGTGCGCCGCCGCGGCTATCTCCTCGGCAAGTCGCTGGCGGTTCTCGGCGAGCGCCGCGTACGCCTGATTGCGTTGCAGCAATCGAATGTGGCTGGCCGAGTGGTAGCGAATTCGTGCGAGCAGCTCGATTCGGTCCGGCAACTTGACCAGATAGTCGTTCGCGCCGCACCGAAACGACTCAGCCTTCACGATCGGTTCTTCCTGGCTGGAAAGCACGATCAGCGGCGTGTCGCGCAGTGCGTCGTCGCTGCGGTACAGCTTGACCAACGTCAGCCCGTCCACGCCCGGCATCACCAAGTCCTGCAGTATCACCGTCGGTTTCACGCGGCGAGCGGTCTCGACGGCCTGGCCTGGATCATTACAGAAATGGAACGTGATATCCGGCACGTCGGCGATCATGCGACGCAGCGCCTCGCCGATGATCAACTGGTCGTCGACCAACAGCACCGTGATAGGAAACTCGGCGAACTCGTCGCGCGCACCGATCAACAAGTGTGGGAAGGAAGCCATGGCCGGGTCCTAACAGGCAATTCCACGTCGCGTCCGTCACGCTCGTTCGGTGCGATTTCGATCGCTACGAACGATTTCGACGCAGGTGGTTTTCGACAAACTGGGCGATGTCGCCGAGCGGCATGACCCGCACGGCGGCATCGAGCTTGGCTGCGGCTTGAGGCATTCCATAGACAACGCTGGTCGCCTGATCCTGTGCGATCGTCAGCCAACCATTGCCGCGGAGGGCGCGCAAACCTACCGCGCATGCCCGCGCTGTGCCGCGCGTCGATGCGGATCGACGCCGTTTCCGGCTTGCCCGAGGCGATGCGGTCGGCCGGCGGCTCGACGCCATGGTCGATCGCATTGCGCAGCAGATGATTGAGCGGAGCATCGAGCCGCTCGAGCACGTCGCGGTCCACCGATGTGTCTTCGCCCACGATCTGCAGCCGGACCTGCTTGCCCAGATCGCGACCGAGATCGCGAACCAACCGAGGCAGGCCCTGCGTGCCGTCGGCGAACGGTCGCATGCGGCTCGCGATGATCTCGTTGTACAGGCGACTGTTCAGGTCGTCGGAAATCCGCGCGTGGTTCTCGAACGCCTCGATGCGATCGGTCAATTGACGCCGGCATTGGCCGATTCGCTGGCGCATGTCGTCGATCAGGCCGTGCCGCACGCCGGCCGCCTCGGCGCCAAGTGCGGCGCGGTCCAGTTCGTCGAGCATGTCGGCCAGGCGGTCCTGATCGCGACGCAGATTGACCAGCGACTTGGCGAACGGCTGCAGCCAGCGGGCCTCGACCAGCGACTCGCCCGCCAGGCCCAGCAGCCGAGTGAGGCTCCGGGCCGCGACACGCACCACGCCGTCACTGGATTCGGCGCTCGACCGCTGAACGACCGGCGCAGGCTCGCTCGGCGACTTCGCGGCCGCGACGACCGAGGCTTCGGGCGCGCCAGCCGGCTCGGTGCCCGCGGCCGTTTTCGCGGCGGGGCGATCGCTTGCCGGCGCGGCCGCCGCGACGCCACGGCCTTGTCGCACCGCGCGCAGGCGATCGATCATTCGGTCGATGTCGGCCCGATGTTGGGCAACCCACTGGTCGAAGTCCGGGCCGACGACGGCCGCTATGCGCGTGAGCCAGTCGACCCCTTCCAGAAGCACATCGACGTCGTCGCTCGACAACGTCAACTGGCCATGTTGGGCGGCGACGAGGCAGTCTTCCATGGCGTGCGCCACGTGCATCACCGGCTCGACGGCAACGACTCGTGCCGCACCTTTGATCGAGTGCGCGGCCCGCATCAGCGGCTCAATGCGCGCGACGTTCGTCGCGTCTTGTTCGAGCGCGACTAGCCCGTCGCTGAGCGTTTGTACGCCACGACTGATCTCGTCACGGAACAGGCTAAGCAGTAAATCGTCCATAGCAACTTATACGGCCGGCGCCTCTCGGTCCCACATGGCGTTGTTGAACGACGTGAACATGCGGTCGCCGTCGAGACAACCAACTTGTTTGTCTCGCCAACCGAAAATGCCCTTGGTGATCCGCGACGCCGAGCGTTCCACGGTCGCCGGTAGCGCCGCGATGTCGGCGGTCCGCACGCGGTGCACGCCCGCGACCTCGTCCGCCTCGAACACCCACCGTGCGTGGCTGTTCCCCACGACGACCGGGCGTTGCACGGGCCGGCTGTCGCCGCGGTCGTGAAATTGCCCTTCCCCACGCGCGGCCGCCGCGCCCAGCAATCGAGCCAACGATACGCAAAGCTGCAGGTCGCCGCGAATGTTCACAACGCCCTCGAACAATTCGCCGGTGCGATGCGGCACCGCGTGCACCTGCCGCAGTTCGGCCACCTCGACTACGTCCGAGATCGGCAGGGCGAGCCACTCGTCGGCGATGCGAAAGATCAACATGGCTACATCCGCGCAGTCAGTCGCGGCGATCGGCGCCGCCAGATGGCGCGTCTGCTCGTCGAGCCAGTCGGCCGGCGGCTCGCGATCAAACAGCTTAGCGCCGGCAACGGCGAAGACCGGACAGTTGCGGCAGTGAACCACGCCGGTCAACTCGGGGCACGAGTGGTCGCCGTGGACACCGATCCGGTTCCAGCAATCATCCACGAGGTTTACAACCGCCGGATCGAGAGACGTGCCGCCGCCGCTTGGCTGTGCTCCACGCGTTTCAGTGGCGTCCAGGTGGGCAGGGTTCATCGGCCGCCCTCCTCGCAGGCCGCCTGGTCGGCGCAGGCGCGAGATAGATCAGCAGGTTGCGACAAAAGACCACGTCGAACGGCTGCTCGTCGTAGAGGAAGCTGGCAGTGATCAGGTTGTCGCGACGGAACCGCACGACCTCGGTCACCTCGCTGGTCAATTGAAACTGGTCGCCATCGACCGGCCGAAAGTAGCGCTGCTGCAGCGTAGTCGCCGCCTCGTCGCGCTCTCGGAAGGCGGCGGGGCCGAACCTGCCCTCGGCCGCCAGCCCGAGCGCACGCTGGCTCACGTCCGCGCCGACGACTTCGAAGCGGCCGGGGGCCAGCCCGCATTCGATCAGCGTCATGACGATCGAGAAAGGCTCCTCGCCGCGGCTGCACGGAACCCCAGGCGGATGCGAACCATCCGCATGTCTTGGTGACGCGGGTTCAACCGGAAAGCTTGAACTGCGATAGCTCGGACTGCAAGCTCGTCACGGATTCACGCATGTTGGCGGCGGCCTGGCTGAAGTCGCGAGCGGCCGTCGCCACCTGGCGCACTCCGGTGATCATCTGTCCGGTGGCGTCGTCGATCTGGCGCGACCCCGTCGTCTGTTGCTGAACCGCCTCGCGCACGGCGTGAAACTCCTGGGCGAGCGACTGGACCTGGTCGATGATCTGCCCCATCTGACCGGCGATCTGCGAAACGGTCGCGATACCGCCGCGCACGTCTTCGTGGAACTTGTCCATCTCCATGACGCCAGCCGACACGGCCGACTGCATCTGACGCACCATCTGTTCGATGTCGAGTGTGGCCACTGCCGTTTGATCGGCGAGCCGCCGAATCTCGCGGGCCACGACCAGGAATCCGCGGCCGGCGTCACCGGCCTTTTCGGCCTCGATCGCCGCGTTGATCGACAACAGGTTGGTCTGATCCGCCACCTTGGTGATCGTCGTCACCACCGAGTTGATGCCGCTGGCCTTTTCGCGCACCACGCCCAGCTTGGCTGAGATCGAACCGGTGGAGTCAGCCAGGCGCTGCATGCTGTGCTGCATGCTCTCGAGTCCCGAACGGCCTGAATCGGCCAGGCCGGACGTCTGGTCGGCCCGAGCGCGGATTTCATTGGTCGTGGCGAGTAGTTGCTGACTCGTGGCCGAGATTTCCTTGACCGCGCTGGCGATCTGGGTGTACGACGCGCTGAAGCTGTTCGCGGTCATATCCTGTTCTTTCGCGGCTGCGGCGATCTCAGTGCCGGTCGCGTGCAACTGCACCGACTGCATGCGCACCCGCGCCAGCAGTTCGCGAATGCGGCCGATCGCCGCGTTGAAGCCGGCCGAGCTGACCGATCTCATCATCTCCCGGAATCTCGACGCGTTGCGTGAGGTCGGCCGCGCCCTCGGCGATGTCGGTCATGCGGCTGATCAACGACGCCGTCGGGCCGACGATGCTGCGTGCGATCGCCCAACTGATCGTCACGACGACGATCAGGACCAGAGCGGTGAAACCAAGTTGCACCGCTCGCCAATTGCGCAACGCCGCCGCAGCACTGCGTTCGTCGACTGAGTTGCGTGCGTTGGCCAGCTTCACGACTTCGTCGACGGCGTGGCGATGCTGCTCGTATGCGGCCCGCGCCGGCCCGCGCACGATCGTCCACACGTCTTCCTGCGGTCGACCGTCCCCCAGTTTCGGCAGAATCTGGTCCTTGACCAGCCGGTAGAACTCGCGTGCGGGTGCGTACGCCTTCTCGACAAGTTCAACCTTCAGCGGGCCTTGCTCGAGATCGCCCAGCCAAAACTCGTGCCGCCGGTTGTACTCGGACTCCAGTTGGCCCAGTCGAGCCACCAACTCGGCGCGTCGGGTCGGGTCCGCCTCGTCCATGATTTGCAGGAGCACCAGATACGACTCAATGATGTACTCCGGAGGCGGCAGCACATCGGCGACGATGTCTTTGCCCTGAACGATACGCTGGTACATCGGACCTTGGCCTGTACGATCCAGTGCATGAGGTTGGAGCACGCCAGTCCGACAACGAACACGGCGACCAACAGGCCGATGCGCGAACGAAAGTGCAGTCTGGACAGCCACATTGCGGAGTCTCCTGGCCGGAATCTGTCGGACGTCAGATGACGGTCAATGGTAGCCAAAAGACACCGCGACATGCTGGGCTGGCCGGGCAAACAGTGCCGCGTGGAACGGTCGTGCGGGTCGTGCCGATGGCGTCGGCGCGCGGCAGCTTCGAGCCGTTCGCGCCGTTGCTCAACCGGGCCGCTAGCCCATGACGCTGGCTGCCGCCGTTCCGCCAAACGGGTCGCCCTCGGCGAAGCGGGCGAATCGAAGCGGGCGAATGTCGAATGTCTGAGCGGCGCCGTCGACGATCAGTTCGGTCATCAGTTGGCCGACGGCCGGCGCCATCTTGAACCCATGGCCGCTGAAGCCGACGGCGCAGTAGGCGCCGGCGACTCCGGGCATTCGGTCGAGGATCGGGTGCCAGTCGGGCGTGACCGCGTAAAGGGCGCCGAAGCCGCCGCGCCCGACGGACCGCTGCATTGCTGGATAACGGACATTGAGCTTCTGTCGCATCTCGCGCGTGAACGCGAGGTCGGCTACCTCGTTGTAGTCGTCCGGATCGACCGGCGCCCGTAGCTCGCGCGGGTCAATGTTGCCGACGTGTAGCATGTCGCCGTGTGTCGGCTTGAAGTAGACCTGCCGTCGAAAGTCGCCGTAGGCCGGTCGCGGCGGACCGAAATCGCACGGGCGTCGGAAGAGCGCGACCTGCGTGCGCGACGGCTGAACCGGCAACACAACCCGGGCGGTCGCAGCGAGCGCCGCCGCCCATGGGCCGGCCGCCACCACGACTGCCCGGGTGGCAACGAACCCGCTCGTCGTGTCGACCCCGGCGACTCGGCCGTGCTCGACGCGAATCGCCGTGACGCGCGAGCCCTCGCGAATCTCGGCGCCCATGCGCCGCGCCGAATCGGCGAGCGAGGCGACCGCTTGCAACGCCTCGACGTAGCCCGCCTCCGATTCGAACGCGGCCGTCTCGTCGTCGGCCAGGGCACAGTGTGGGTCGATGGTTCGTAGTTCCTCGCGACTGACGATCGCGGTCTCGATGCCGAGCGATCGCTGCATTGCCAGATTCGCCTCGAGCTGGCGCCGCTCGGAAGTACTCGCGACGACGACCAGCCCCGCGCGCGTGAAGACTACCGGCCCGCCGACGTGATCGGGGAATCGCTCGAAGAACCGCAGTCCATGTTGGGCCATCGCCGACGTGAGTCGGTGCGAGTAGTGCTGGCGAATGATCGCCCCCGACTTGCCCGACGCCCCGGCGCCCAGGAACGACTTTTCCAGGATCAGCACGCGGCCGGCCTGCCGACGCGCGAGATGAAACGCGATGCTGGTCCCCATCACGCCGCCGCCCACGACGACGATATCGGCAGTTTCGTTCACGGTGAGATCACCTGTGGTTGTGGATTCTTGTCCCTTAATTAGCGCAGGCTGCGCCCGCAACCCAACGTGGCGGACCGCTGGCACCGTCCGGCGCCGACGCTGGCAGCGTCGGCCACGAACATGCGCGCCATTACCGAGTAAGACTCTATCATAGCGCTTGGCGGACCACCGAGAGGTTGTTACCTTGTGCAACCGAGGAGTACCAAATAGCCTGGCGGCAAAGGCAACCCGGATGTTTCGCGACGGCCCGATCGACGGAGTGATCTTCAGGAAACTGACGCAGTTCACCGACGCGCGCGGCTGGCTGACCGAACTGTACCGCACCGACGAACTCGACGCCCAGTTCCACCCGGTCATGTCTTACATCTCGATGACGCTGCCGGGAGTTGCTCGCGGTCCGCACGAGCATGTGGACCAGGCCGACTACTTCTGTTTCATCGGCCCGTCGAACTTCAGGCTATATCTTTGGGACAACCGCAAGAACGCAGCGACGTTCCGCAACCGCCACGCGGTCGTCGTGGGGGCGGACAACCCGCAGGCCGTGATCGTGCCGGCGGGAGTGGTTCACGCATATAAGAATGTCGGCGCGACGCCGGGCGTCGTTTTCAACTGTCCGAACCGGCTGTATCGCGGTCGCGGCCGCGCGGAGTCGGTCGACGAGATACGTCATGAAGATGTGCCTGGCAGCGAGTTCCAACTAGACTGGTGACTCTCATTCAGCGATGCCTCTTTTGGTTGCTTCGCACCAGCCACCATTGGGAATGGCTGGCGATGCGGTGCATCGGTCGGCGGGCGTACGGCGGCTTGCGGAACTGGGTGTGGCGTATGTACGTGCGCGAGTCGGCGCGCAGGACAAGGCGCAAGAGTTGACTAAATGGCCTTGCGTGATCCTGGGAGTCCGCAGGGACAGTAGCCCGACGCGCCAGCGAGGGACCGGGCCTGATTTCTTGTGATTTCGCCATGTGCTCCCTCGCTGGCGCGTCGGGCTACTGTCCCAGAATCGTGCAAGGCTATTTACGTGCGCGAGTCGGCGCGCAGGACAAGGCGCAAGAGTTGACTAGTTGCGGAGGTGACCATCATGGTGCGCTGGCGCATTCTCGGCGTTGTTGTGGGCATGGTTTCGGTGGCGGCGATCGCGGCCTTGACGGCGGTCGGCGGCGGCAACCCAGCCGCGCAGCCGAAACCCGCCAAGCCGATGCCCGTCGACGGGTCGACGCTCTTCATCGAGTTGGGCCTGAAGGACTCGGAGGCAAAGAGCTGGGCCGGGTCGATTCGGTTGTCGGCCGGCCAGGTCGTCGCACTGCGCGCGATCGGCGGCGCGATGGAAACGGTCGACGGCGCGAGTTGGAAGGCCAAGTCGGTCGCGGCCAAGAAAAAGAAACAGGGCGTCACGCCGGTTCAGGTTCAGGCCACGGTCGATTCGCCGCTCGACGCCACCGCAACGATCACGACCGCCAGCGGCGAGTTTGAGTTCAAGCTCAGCGACATCGACGCGAAGAAGGGCAGTTTGTTCCTCGACGATCAGGCGCGCGTGCGCCGCGGACCGCTCTCGCTCCGTCTCACGGACGGGCCGACCGAAGACGATTTCCCCGCCGCCGCGATCGGACCCGACGGGACTGTCTGGGTCGCGTACGTCGCCTACCAGCGCGGCAATCCGATCGAGCTGCCCAAGGACGGCTCGGTCCCCGGCGACTGGTCGAGCCTGGTCACCCAGGGCAACGGCGATCAGATCAAGCTCGTCCGGTTCGACGGCAAGACATGGTCGGCGCCGGTCGACGTCACGGGGCCGGGTCGTGACGTGTGGCGGCCGGCCGTTGGCGTCCAGGGCGGCCGCGTGTATGTCACCTGGTCCGAGGTGGTGAGCGGCGAATGGGACCTCAACGTTCAGGAATTCGACGCGGCAACCGGCGGACGCCTCGGGTCGCGCTCACTCGGCCTGAAAGGCGCTGACATCAATCCTACTCTCGCCGCGTCGCCCGACGGCAAACTCTGGCTTGCATGGATGCACTGGGAGAAGGGCAACTTCGATATCTACGCGCTCGACGTTGTTCCCACGCCCGATAGCATTTTCGAGAAACCCATGGCGCTCACTTCGACGGCGGCGAACGAGTGGCATCCGGCCGCCGCGGTCGATTCGGCCGGCACGCTGCACGTAGCCTACGACACATATGACAAGGGCAGCTACGACGTGCGCGTGACGAGCGTTTCGCGCTCCGGTCGCAAGACCACAGCCGTGGCTGAGTCTCCCCGATTCGAGGCGCGGCCCGCCATCGCCGTGGACCCGCAAGATCGCGTGTGGGTCGCCTACGAACAGGCGGGCGAGCAGTGGGGCAAGGATTTCGGCTCGCGCTGGACCGGGCCGAGCGGCGTGGCGTTCTACATCGAACGTACGATTGAAGTCCGCTCGATCGTCGGCGGCCAGGTCATGGAGGTGGTGCGACCCGAGTCCGAGAAAGTGGACACGGACATGCTGGTCGGCACGGGCGCGAACGGGCGCAACCTGCGACTCAGTTTTCCGCGGCTTGCCGCCGACTCGGCCGGCCGCGTGTGGCTGGCGTTTCGCCGGCACCCGCTCGTCACCGGCAACGGCGAACGCTGGGCGAGCTTCGTGACGTGCTGCGACGGAGACCGCTGGGGCGAAGAAACGCAACTGCCGAACTCAGACAACCTGATGGACAATCGCCCCGCGCTTGCGCCGCTCAAGGACCGCGGCCTGCTGGTTGTCTACTCGACCGATCATCGCACGGGCGGCACAAACACGGCTGGGCAGAACGACCTGCACGCCGCCGTGATCGCGGCGCACGACCAACCGAAACAGCCGAAGTTCGAGCCGGCAACGACCGGCCCAGACAAACCGGCCGTCACCGTACACCCAAATGAGACCGAAGACGTGAAGCGGATGCGCGAGCACCGCGTGTCGGCCGGCGGCAAGACATATCAACTGCTGCGCGGCGAATTCCATCGTCACACCGAAATATCCGCGCACCGCGACCAGGATGGGCCGTTCGAGGAAATCTGGCGCTACGGCCTGGACGTCGCTCGCATGGATTGGATCGGGCCGGGCGACCACGACAACGGCGTCGGCCCGACCGGCATCACGCACGAGTACACCTGGTGGCTGTCGCAGAAACAGATCGACATGTACTTTCACCCGCCGACGTTCATGCCGATGTTCACGTACGAGCGGAGCGTGGTGTACCCCAGCGGCCATCGCAACGTGATCTTTGCCAAGCGCGGCATTCGACCGCTGCCGCGGCTGCAGGGCGACGAGAGACTCTTCGGTACGCCCGAGGGCGGCTCGCCCGACGTCAAGCGGTTCTACGCCTACCTGAAACACTTCGGCGGCATCTGCTCGGTACACACGTCGGCGACCAATATGGGCACCGACTGGCGCGACAACGACCCCGCGGTCGAGCCGGTCGTGGAGATCTATCAGGGGCACCGGCAGAACTACGAACACAAAGACTCGCCGCAGTCGGCGAAGAACGCGGCCGATTCGATCGGCGGCTATCAGGAGGCGGGCTACGTCTGGAACGCACTGCAGAAGGGCTACCGGCTAGGCACGCAAATCTCCAGCGACCACGTCTCGACGCACCTGAGCTACGGCGTCGTGCTCGCCGAGAAGCCGACTCGCGAGGGGATCGTCGACGCCTTCAGGCGTCGGCACAGTTACGGTGCACAGGACAACATCATTCTGATCGTGAAGTGCGGCGAGCACCTGATGGGCGACGAGTTCGCCACGCGCGAGCGGCCGACGCTCGAAATCTCCGCCATCGGCACTGCCCCGATCGCCCGCGTGTCGATCATTCGCGGCGTGGGCCGCGACTTGCCCACGTACGTCTACAACGCCGAACCGAACGAGGCGAACCTCTCGCTTCGCTGGACCGACACGATGGCGGCGCCGAACGAGACGAGCTACTACTACGTCCGTATCGAGCAGTCCGACAAGAAGCTGGCGTGGGCAAGCCCGATGTGGATCAAGTACGAGAAGTGAGTCCGCTGGCGTGTGGTGCAGACATTCCTGCCTGCCGTTCACATGCAGGCAAGAAGCCTGCCGCAACTGTTCGGTTGTCCGCGGCTCTCAGACATCCGTCAGCAAGCGCTGCAGCTTGCGAATCGCCTTGTATTTTTGGTCGCTCGCCCGCGCCGCTGGGATGCCCAGTTCGCGAGCGATTTCGTCGACCGAGAATCCTTCGCTCCAGAGTGCAAGGATGCGCTGCTGTCGCGGGCTGAGCGACGCGACCGCCGTCGCTAGTGTGTCGCGTAGGTCGACCTGCTCCTGAGCGTCGTCGGACTCGGCAAACTGACGCCCGTCGATCGGCGCGAACTGCGGGGCGCGCCGCCAGCGTTGGATCGTCCGCCAGACAGCCCGTTTGAGTTCGCGGTGTTCGGGCGTCTCGCCGGCGTCGAGTGCGGCGTCGAGCTTATCTTGTGGCACGCGCTCCAGAAGTCGCGCGATGGCTTCTTGCGTGCAGTCCGACCAGTCTTGCGGATGGATGCCGGCGTTTCTCCAACTGGTCGTGCAATAGCGCGACACCTGATCGATCATCCGCGCGGCCGCCACCGGCGATGGGCCTAGGCCGACTGATGCAGCGAGCGCGGCTGCGCAAGCGGCCACCGAAACGCCGCGGCCGGACTTGGTCGTATCCGATGCCATTAGTCACCTCCGTTTATTGGGCGGCGAATTGTACGCGCGGCAGCGGTATCCGATAAGGCCGATTCTATGAGCAATAGACGGCTGGCCCGCTGAAACTCGCTGGCGGAAGAAGTCCGTGCAGCCAATTCAATTCGCCCCCGCTCTCGCCCAACCGCATCGGTTAGAACCCAGAGACCGCAGTGGTTGTCGCCTCAGGTGCAGTCATGTCTACCGCTTCTTCCCAGCCTTCTTTGACAGTTTCGGCTTGAGGGCGGCTACGTAGGCGTAAGGCGCGATACGGCGAGCAGGTTCTAACGAACGTGTCGGGAATGCCGCGCTTTGGGACCGCTTGCGGGCGGCATCAGCGCCAGGCACTTCATTTGCTTCTGGCTGATCGCACGTGACGTTGCCCGACTCACGGCGGGTCCACTTCATCTTTTGGACGACTGAACAAACATGAGACGCCTTGCTGTTGCTGCCACACTCGTCTGCTTTGCAATCGGTACACGCCCGCTGGCCGCGTGCCAGTACTGTGGCGACTGGAGCCATCAGGCCGGCGCGGGTTACGGCAACTACGGTGCGGCGTTTGTGCCGTATGGCGGCGCCCGGCTCGGCTCGGGCGTCGGGCCACGTCAGGCGAATCAGATTCCGATTCGCGTGGAGCCGTGGTATCCGTATCAAGCCTACCTGCCGCTGCCAAACTGGGCCTACACCGGACCCGAGGCGCTGACGCCCCAGGGTCCACGGTTGATCGCGCGGCCCATCGATGTGACCGGCTCGCGCCACGGTCGGCCGCCCTATTTCACGCCGGCGTGGCAAGGCAACTGGTCGCAGCTTCAGCCGGGCGTCCGAAACCTGGTCGCCCCGCCACCCGCGCCCGATTACGTTTCGGCCGACGTGTACAAGGCGCTCGGCACTCCGCCGCTCGTCGCGCCGGCCGTCACGCCGCACGCACTGGTCGCCCCCGACTTTCACGGTCCGGTGGTTCACGGCGGCCCCGCGCCGCCGGTTGAGCACGGTCCGATGCCGCCGCCCGGCTACCCGCCAGCGGCGATTCCGCCGGCGCCACTGCCGCCCGCGCCCGCCGTCATGCCGCCGCCCGCGGTCGCTCCGCCGCCGCACGCGATCCCGAACATCCCGCCACACGCCCCGGCCGTCCCCGCGCCGGTCGGACCTGGCGCGGCCGCACCGGGTGCCATGTCGCCGGCGGTTTCTCGAACTGCCGCGCCGCTTCTGGGCGCTCCGAACGCAAGCAGCGGCCTGGCCGCACCCGCATTCGTTCCGAACCCAGCGATTCCCGTCACGGCGCCGGGCGCGTATCGTTCGCGCCTCTACCCGCGCGATCCGTGGGGGTTCTCGCCGTTCGCGCAGGAAGCTCACCGGTCGGCCCCGCCGATGACGCTGAACCGAGAGATTGGCCGGCTCGCCGCCAGCGCCGAGGCCGCTGAGGCGATGGGCGCCGCAGACGCCGCTCGCATTCACACCCAAATCGCCGGTCGACTCAAGACCATGGCCAAATACGACCAGGCCATCCAGCACTACGAGAAGGCGCTCGATATCGATCAGGCAGTGTACGGTCCCGATCATCCGTACGTCGCCCGCGACATGAGCAACATCGGGCTCGTGAAAAAAGCCCAAGGAGACTACGTCGGCGCGATGGGCAAGTTCGAGGCTGCGATGGAGATCAACGAGGCCGAGTACGGACCTGAACATCCGCAAGTGGCCCGCGAGCTGAACAACATCGGTAGCACGCTGCGTCTGCAGGGCGATTATCGGGCGGCCCGCGCGTACCTGCGCCGCGCGCTCAGCCTCAACTCCAAGCACTCGCTCAACCTGCACAACATCGCTCGCGACGCCAATAACCTCGGCATCGTGCAGCACAACATGGGCGACCTTGCCGGCGCCCGCGCCAACTTCGGCCGCGCGCTGCAGATCTACGAGGCCGTCTACGGCGACGACCATCCGTACGTCGCCACGGTGCTGAACAACCTCGGCCGCGTACTGAAATCGCAAGGCGACACCGACGGCGCGGGAACACACTTCCGGCGCGCCGAGGAGATTCAAGAGATCGCCTACGGACCCGAACATCCCGAACTCGGCGTCACCGCCAACAACATGGGCCTGCTCGCCCACCATCAGGGCGACCTGACGATGGCGCGGCGCCACTTCCAAGAGGCCCTGGCGCGGCTCGAGTCCACGGTGGGCGACAAGCACCGCGACACGGTCACGGTCGCCAACAACCTTGCGCGGGTGATGGTCGCTCAGGGAGACTTGGAGGGCGCCCAGCAGTACCTCGACAGGACACTCGAAGCGACGATCGAATCGGCGGCCGGCAAGCAGATCACGCCGAACCATCCGATTACCGCGACGGCGATATACAACAAGGGCCTGGTCGCGATCGCCCAGGGGCGCGCGGCCGAGGCTGAGTCGCTGCTGATGCAGTCGCTCGACATGTTCAAGAATACGTACGGACCGAATCACTCCGACGTAGCCGCAACGCTGTGTGCGATCGGTAAGGCAAAACAAGACCTCGGCGATCTGGCCGGCGCGATTGCGTTCTGCCGTCGGGCCGCCTCGCTGTACGAGCACAACTACGGCGCGAGCCATCTACACGTCGCCACGGCCGTACACAATCTGGGCACGCTCGCACACCAGATGGGCGATCTGGAGGCCGCCGAGGCGTACTACAAGCGAGCGATGGCCATTTACGATTCGTCACACAACGCCGATCACTCGCACGTCGCCGCCGCCGCCAGCAATCTGGCTCAGGTCTACTTGGCCCGCGGCCGAACGGACGTCGCCCGCATCATGTTCGAGCGGGCGCTCGCGATCCAGCAGATCGTGTATGGACCGGACCATCCGCTAGTCGTTGAGAGCATGTACAACCTGGGAGTGTCGCTCGAGAAGTTGGGCGACGACCTGGGCGCCAAGACGTACTACGATCAGGCCGCGGGCATTCTGGAAAAGGGGCGACTTCAGACGCCCACTCCGGCGACGCCGTCGACGGGTCCGCAAATCGTCCCGCAGCCGCCCGTCTCGCCAGGGCCTGTCGTTGTGCCGCCGGCCCCGGCCAAGACCGAGCCGAAGTCCGCGCCAAGCACGACTCCACCGGCAACGACGAAGGCGATGCCGAAACCGGCGCCGAGCGCAACACCGCCGGCCGCTACCTCGAAACCCGCGCCGGCGCCTGTGCCCCCCAAGCCGCAACCGACGCCGAAGGAGCCGGAGAAGGAACTGAACAAGTAGGGCAAGGCCAAGTATGAGTACCGAGTACTGAGCTGAGTACTGCTCCACATTGAAAGGCGTCCGAATTCGTTTAACCCCGTTTAACCCGCAGCCGCAGGCGAGGCATGGCTGGCGTTTGTTGTGCCTCGCCTGCGGCTGCGGGTTAAACGAACCCCTTTCAGTGTGGAGCGGTACTGAGTACTGGGTACCACACGCGCGGCGCCTTCACTTGCCGATGCAGAACCGGCTGAAGATGCGGTCCAGAATGTCATCCGTGTAGACCGCGCCGACCACCTGGGCGAGTTCATTGAGCACGATCCGCAACTCGGCGGCGATGAGTTCATCACTCGCCGTCGTTTGGGCCGCAACTAGGGCCCGCTCGGCCGCCTGCAGTGCGGCGAAAACGGCCCGTCGACAGCGCACAGCCGTGCTTGGCACGACCGCGGCATCGTTCGACGACTGACAAACCCGCGCGGTTAGCTCCGCCTTAAGCTCAGCCAGCCCATCGCCCGTGACCGCACTGACGGCTATCCCGTGCAGCGACCGATCCGACCGGGCGTGCGAACAGGCGGGCGAAGGCAGATCGTTCTTCGTCCAAACGACCATGACATCCGGGGTCGGACGGTCCGGCTGCAGATTCACCGCCTGTTCCGGTTGCGTATGATCAATGCACCAGAGCGCCATGTCCGCTTCACCGGCGACCTGGTCGCGCCGCGCTTGAGCCTGCTGGCTGATCGGGTCCGCCGGCGCTTCGATTCCGGCCGTGTCGATGAGTTCGATCGTGCAGTCGGCCAGCGGCAATGCGCCGATCAGGTAGTCGCGCGTCGTACCGGCGACGTGGCTGACGATCGCCGCATCGCGACCGACCAGTGCGTTGAACAGCGAGCTCTTGCCCGCATTGGGCGGCCCCAACAGCACGACGCGGCGCGGCCGGTCGCTCAACGTACGGCCCTGCATTCGGACGTCGAGACCGCGCAGCCAAGCGATCGCTTCTTGCAGGCGACTATTCAGATCGGCACGGTCGACAAACTCGATGTCCTCTTCGGCAAAATCGAGACCGGCCTCGAGTTCGGCAAGCAGATCGAGCAGCCGGTCGCGCAGGTCGCCGATCGTTCGCGCGACGCCGCCGGCCAATTGTTCGAGCGCGGTCTTCGCCGCTCGCTCGGTCGTGGCATCGATCAGGCCGAGCACTGCCTCGGCCGCGGTCAGGTCGAGCTTGCCGGCAAGGAACGCTCGCATCGTGAACTCACCCGGCATCGCCTGCCTCGCCCCACGCGCGACAAACGTGGAACAAACATGCTCGACGATCGGCGGGCCGCCCAGCGTGTGGACCTCGACGAGATCCTGTCCGGTGTAGCTGTGCGGTGCACAGCTCAAGAACAGCGTCGCCGGCAGCCGAGACTCGAGCCGCGGCAATTGCAACTCGCCCTCAACGGCCGCCGGCATGCTCCCGCCACTGGGTCGCGACGGCGGCGGACGAAACGTCTCGGCGACAATCTGCCAGGCCCGCGGACCGCTTAGCCGCACGATGCCGCGCAACGACCCGCCTCGCGCGGTGGCAATGGCGGCGATGGTGTCGTGGGGGTCGAGCATGAGCGGAAGAGCGGCCGAGGTAGTTGTCGGTTGTCGGTTGTTCGCCGCGGGGCAGCCTGCCAATATCGACAAGGGACCGAACGGCAGGTTTATGCCGCACGCGGCCATATACCGCACGCGGCCATCAATGAGACGTTTTCGTTTAACGCCCAGCCGAAGGCGCCGGCAGAACATGGCTGGGATTGTGCATCTCCGGTCGCCTGCGGCTCCGCGTTAAACGAGTCGAACCTGCCGCGTGCGATAGAAACCTGGCCCACTCCCTGGGAGTTGCAACGGACGCGGACTACTTCTTCTCGGCGCGCTTGATGAGTTCGGTGAGCCAACTCAATATCGGGTGGTCGGCCGGGCGCTTGTCCTTGCGGGACTTCTTGGAACCTTTGCCGTTGACGCCCGCCTGGTCAGCGTCGCTCGTTTTTGCCTCCGACTCGGCTGCGAGCGTGGGCGTCGCATGCTGCAGCTTCGGCAGCAGCTTGCGCTCGACGATGCCCCACGTGGTCGACGCGATGTAGTAGACGCACAGGCCCGACGGCAGACGCCAGAAGATGAACCCGAAGAAGACCATCATGTAGGTCATCATCGTCTGTTGCATTTCCATCTGTGGGTCGGGCGGGTCGGTCTTGGGCGGCATGAACATCTTCTGTTGCACGAGCATCAGCACAATCAGCACGGCGGGCAACAGGTTGAAGTACGGCCCCAGGAACGAGAGCAGGAAGGTGTCTTCGGGCCACGGGAAGGGAAACAGCGCGTCAGGCGCCGCCAAGTCGTCGATCCACAGGAAAAACCTCGCATGCCGCAGATCGACCGAACTCTGCAGACCCTGCCACAGTCCGATGAAGATGGGCATCTGAATCAGAACCGGCAGGCATCCGCCCAGTGGGTTCACGTTGTGCTTTCGCCAAAGCTCCATCTGGGCCTGACTTTGTTTCTGCTTGTCGGCCTTGTACTTCTCGCGGATCGCATCCATTTCGGGCTTGAGCGACTGCATCTTCACGGCGGCGAGCGCCTGCTTGCGACTCAGCGGAAACATCAACAGACGGACCAGGGCCGTGAGCATGATGATCGCCACGCCCCAGTTACTTACCCAGCCGTGAAAGAGCTGCAGCAGGAACAGCATGGTGTTGGCGGTCAGGCTTACCAGCGTTGCCGGGAAGATCAACAGCACGCCCGAGAATCCGATGATCGACTCGGCGAGGGCCGGATCGCCGGTAGCTGCCAGCAGGACCGATTTCTTGCGCGGGCCGGCGTAGATGGAATACGTGTGTTCGAGCGACTCGCCCGGCGGCAGTGCGAAGCCGCGCGACTCGATCTCGATGCTCACGTCGCTGCGGTCCGGATGCTTGCGATCGCGTTCGACCAGCACGGGCGTGGTGGCGGCGTCCCAACGATCTTCAGCGTTCTTGAGCGGCGGCGGAACCACGAGCACTGCGAAGAACTGCCCTTCGACACCGGCGAACCGCAGCGGCCGCTCTTCCCAGCGATTGTCTTTGCCGCCGGCGAGTCGATAGGCCGCTTGCTGCACCTCGTCGCCAAACAGCCGGCCGTCCTTGTTCACGTCGAATCGGTCGAACCAGGGCGGCGCCAACAGCCAACTGTCGCGAGTAATGGCGCCGTCGGCGCCGGCCAGTTCCAGCACTTCCTCAGCGCCATCCACTACCTGAGCGGCGGTAACGACGTGCCGGCCTAGCTGGCTGTTCAGTCCATCGGCGATGGCGGCGTCGCGCTTCTTGGTCGAATACCATGCCCCTTCGAGCGCAAAGCCGCGCGGTCCGCCCAGCCGATATGCGACCTGTTGCGGCTCGCCGCCCTGGTTTCGTATGGCGATCGCGAGTTCCAGATTGTAGCTGTCCTTCCTCAAGCGGTACGTCTTAGTCACTACCAGCCCGCGCCGCGGCACGTCGGCTTGCAGCGTGACAATTTGCGCGTCGTCGGCTGCGTTGTTGGCGTCGGGCGTGTCGACGATCCGCCAGCGACGCCGGTCCAATTCGTCGACGCCATCTAATAGGGCCAACGTGAACGATCCGGTCTCAGATGCCTTGGCGGCGATCAATTGAAGTTGGTTCTTCTGGTCTTCTGATTTGAACTTGGGGTCCGACAGTTCGATATGGCTGACGGCCGCGCCGTTGTTCGTGATGCGGACTTTCATTCTGAATCCGCTGCTAGGACCAAGCGACCCGATCTCGCGCGACTCTGCGGCCGGTTCGTCCGTCGAGGCGGCCGCTTCGACGGCAGGTTTGGCGCCTGCATCTGGTTTGACGGTTTCAGCCTGGCGAACCCCTGAGGCCTCCGCCGGCTGCTTCGCGGTTTTCGCGCCCGAGTCCTGTTTCTTGGCGATGGGCGGTTTCGGCGGGGGCGGCGGCCAGATCAGGTTGGACAGCATCGGCGTGCCGACGACGATTGCCATCGTGAGAACCAAGAACAGGATGAATCGCTTGTCGTCGCCCATCGGGCCTCACAGAGTGCTCAAGAGATCGGCCGCGGCTCGAACCGGTGAAGGGTGGAACCGCCATCAGTTGAACTATTCGACGTTCGACAGTTCAACCGCTCATCGCCCTTCACGCAGCCGGTCGCCTAGGAAGTTGTCTAGTTCAGGAATGTCGTAGATCTTGCGAATCGTCGGCTCGAAATCGTACTGGACGCGACGGTAGGTGATCTTGTTGCCGTTCATCATCACATAGCACGCCCGCGGATCGTTGTCGCGCGGCTGACCGACGGAACCTACGTTGATGATCAACTTCTCGTCGCCCAACGTGTACTGGTAATTGATCTCATCCGGCTCCAAGAACGCCATTCGTTCCGTAAAAACCCCCGGTACGTGCGTGTGACCGACGAACGCATACTTATCCACCAAGGCAAAGAGCCGTTCCATCTTGCGTTGGTTGTAGATGTCCTCGGGGAAGATGTACTCGTTCAGCGGGTTTCGCGGCGAGCCGTGTACGAACTGGGTCGCGTCTTCCACATGTCGTCGCTGCAGTTCGCCGAGCCAATCGAGCCGCTTGTTACGGCGAACATCGTCCTTGTCGGTCTCCAATTGGTCGCGCGTCCAGAAAATCGCTCGCTCAGCCCCCGTGTTGAATCCTTCGGGGTCAAACAGCGCCCCTTGGTCGTGGTTGCCAAGCAGCGCGACCTTGCAGTCCATGACCATGTCGATACACTCGCGCGGGTTCGGACCGTAGCCGATGACGTCGCCGAGGCAGTAGATTTCTTTGACTCCTTGAGTTCTGATGTCGGCCAGGACGGCCTGAAGCGCCTCAAGGTTTCCGTGAATATCGCTGATTAGAGCCCGCACGTAGAATGGTCCTTCTGCAGTCGCGACACGGTACCCCTTCTGCGTTGGCGCCGTGACGACCCCAACTACAGGTTTCCGTTCGGAAGTCCAGGCAGGAGTGTAATTTGGAATCTGGAAAAGTGTCAAGGGGACTAAAAGTGCTCGCCATCGAGACCTCGACGACATCGCGCGGCGAGGTAGCGTTCGCACTGGACGACACGCTTGTGGCATCGGTCGTGCTGAGCGACCAGATCAAGCCCACGGCCAGCCTGGTGCCGACGATTCGCGAGCTATGCCATGCGGCAGGCTGGTCCGTGCGGGAACTCGACCTGATCTGCGTCGACATCGGGCCGGGATCCTACACGGGCGTTCGCGTCGGGCTGACCTGCGCCAAGATGCTGGCCTACGCCGCCGACGCACCGTTAGCTACGGTCGGCTCGCTCGACGTCGTCGCGCGAAACGCCCCAAGCGAAGCTCAGTTACTGGATGTCGCGTTCGACGCGGCGCGAGGCCAGGTGTTCGCCGCCCGTTATTGCCGCGAAGCCGGCGAAGGGTCGAGTACGGACGCGCCCGACTGGGTGGCCGACGGGCCGGTGCACATCGTGCAAGCCGACGAGTGGGCTGCGGCCTGCGATCGATCGGGCCTTGTGCTGGGACCGGCGTTGGTGAAGTATCGTACGATCTTGCCGCCGGAACTGCGTGTCGCGGACCCGGACCTGTGGTGGCCACGGGCGGCTACGGTAGCGGCGTTGGGTCTCGCTCGGTTCCGCGCCGGACCCTTGCCGCCGTTTTGGACGCTGGAGCCTGTTTACCTGCGGCCGAGCGCCGCTGAAGAGAAACGAGAGGGCACGTCATGAGACCACTGCTACTGGCCATTCTTGCGTCTGGGGTTGCCCGCGCGTCAATGCTCATTCCCACGGCGGCGGACGACCAGTCCGTCGCACCAGCGTTCACCAACCTGGTTGATGCATACTTCGACTACTACTTCCGCACCAATCCGACCACGGCAACGAACGAGGGCGTCCACGACTTCGACCACCTGATCGAAGGCTACACCCGAGCCGCCGTCGAAGCCGAAGTAGCGGCGACGCGCCAGTTCCTCAAACGGTTCGAAGCGATCGATCCAGACGGGCTGGGCTTCGACGCAGCCAGCGACCGCGAGATGGTGATCAGCCACTTGCGAGCCACGCTGCTGGAGTTGGAAGAAGTCCGTTCGTGGGAGCGCGATCCCGACTACTACAGCAGCGGCGTGACGCGCGCGGTGTTCGGGTTGATGAGTCGCAAGTTCGCGCCGCCCGCCGAGCGGCTCCGGTCGGTGATCGCTCGCGAACGACAGACTCCGGCGGTGTTCGACGCGGCCCGCCAGAACCTGCAACGACCGCCGCGGGTCTACACCGAAATCGCCCTCGAAGAGCTGCCGGGGATCATCCAGTTTTTCGAGCGGGACGTGCCCGCTGCGTTTGAAGACGTCAAAGACGAGAAGCTACTCAAGGAGTTCGCCGACGCCAATCGAGCGGTGATCGACGCACTGCGCCGCTACGAACAATTCCTCAAGGAAACCGTGCTGCCCCGTTCCGACGGCGACTTCCGCATCGGCCCCGACCTGTTTCGCAGGAAACTGCTGTACGAGGAAATGATCGACACGCCGCTCGACGAGCTCATGCGCATCGGCTACGCCGACCTGCGCGCGAACCAGCGGGCGTTCACCCAGACCGCCGCGGCCATCGACCCCAAACTCACGCCGCAAGAAGTCATGGCCGAACTGGAGAGAGAGCACCCCGCCCCGGCAAAGCTGCTCGACAGTTTTCGTGACGTGGTCGGCGGCCTGCGCAAGTTCTGCGAAGAGCAGCGGATCGTCACGTTCCCGTCGCCCGTGCCGCCGACGATCGCCGAGACGCCGCCGTTCATGCGGGCGTTGTCGTTTGCGTCGATGGACACTCCCGGCCCGTTCGAAACAAGGGCCACCGAAGCGTATTTCAACGTCACGCTGCCCGAGCCGCACTGGCCCAAGGGCCGTGTCGACGAACACATGGCAGCGTTCAACTACGGCACCATCGTCAGCACGGCGATCCACGAGGCCTATCCGGGTCACTACACTCAGTTCCTCTGGGTGCAACGGGCGCCGTCCAAAGTCCGCAAGCTGCTGGGTTGCAGTTCCAACTCCGAAGGCTGGGCGCACTACACCGAACAGATGATGTTCGACGAAGGCTACGGGCGCGGCGACCACAAGCTGCGGCTCGGCCAACTGCAAGACTCGCTGCTGCGCAACTGTCGGTTCGTCGTCGGCGTCGAGATGCACACGGGCAAGATGAGCTTCGACGCGGGCGTCGACTTCTTCGTGCGTGAGGGCTTTCAGACGCGGACCAACGCCGAACGCGAGACCAAGCGCGGCACCGCCGATCCCACTTACCTGGTCTACACGCTCGGCAAGCTGGAGATACTTCGCCTGCGCGACGACTACCGCAAGCTGCGCGGCGACGCCTTCACGCTGCAAGAATTCCACGACGCCCTGCTGGGACAGGGCTACCCGCCAATCAAGCTCGTCCGCCGGGCGCTGCTGCGCCGGCAATGAGTTGCTTGTCGTCAAGAATCAGGTTGCGGTTCGAGCCGGAGTCGGCCGGCGCGTAGGTCAGCGTGCGGCGGCCAAGCGACGATGGGTTACAGGCTGAGTGAATCAAGTTCGTCCATGAGCTTGTCGAGATCGTCTTTCGGGCCGGCGGGTTTGCTGACCTGACGCTTGGGGATGCCCGCCGACATGCCGACCGCGTCGCGGCCGTCTTTGACGAGTTCGGCGTCGCGTTCCAGGACGGCGATGTCGAGTGCGTCGCCGCCGCCGAAGAGTTTTGAAAGGTCGATCTTCAGGCCGCCCACGGCGTCGCCCGGCGCGCCGGCGATTTCCGGCGACTTGTGCATGGGAAAGATGATCGCGTGTTCCGGACACACGCGGCTGCACGCCGGGCAACCCTTGCGACAGTTGTCGGGCTGCTCGACCACCAGCCGCTCCGCCACGTCCACGCCATATACACCGAACAGGCAAAAGTCGATGCACTCCATGCAATTGGTGCATCGACTGTAGTCGATCACTGGATGCCAACGGCGATCCGCGGGGTCGAGGTAGCGAGCCAGTTGGCCGGGTGCCGGCTGACCTTGGACCCACTGTGTCAGTTGCGCGGCGTCCAACGGCTGAACAGTGGGATTGCCGAGCGGCGTCGGCGCGACGAGGCCCGCCCCGGCGGCGCGAGTGCTGGCAATCAGCCCACCGACTTGGATCGACACAGTCTCGACCTGCGTCTCGGCCGCGATGCGGCGGATTTCGTCGAGGTATGGCTGCGGCGAATCGAAGTCGCGCAGGTCGAGGCAGTAGATCTTGCGGTTGGGGACATTCAGCGGTCCGATCGCCGCCGCCTTGCCGTCGGCCGTATGGCCGTTGCCGTTCTCGTCGGGTTCGTCATCTTCGTCGTCGCTCGGCGGCTTGAGCAGCACAGCGCCCTCGTGGCCCTTGACGCCCGCGCGGTCGAGTTCCCAGTGTGCGGCCCGCGCGAACATCCACGACAACACCACCATGTCGCCCTTCACCGATCGCAAGAACAGCATGCCGGTGTGGTCGTCGGTCAGGTCATAGAGATGTGGCACAATCGACAGATCGATTCCCGGCTCCATCAAGAGCGCGGTGGCGAGGTCTTCCTCAAGGCCCCGCTTGGCGGGGTTCTGGCTCTGGCCCTGCGACAGTACGACGGTCAGGCGGGATGGCATGGTGTGTTCTCGTGTTGCCCCTAAATAGCCTTGCACGATTCTGGGACGGTAGCCCGACGCGCCAGCGAGGAGAGCACATGGCGAAATCACAAGAAATCAGGCCGGTCCCTCGCTGGCGCGTCGGGCTACTGTCCCTGCGGACTCCCAGGATCACGCAAAGCCATTTAGAAGATACCCAAATGGAGCATATCGATGCAGGCGAATTTGTAGGGCGAGATGCAGTGAACGCCCTTGCCGAACAGTTCGCGCACCGGCGACTTGACAAGCGTCTCGCGGTCGATGTAGCCGGTGATCCACAACTCGTCGCGGTTGGCGTGCGGGAAGTAGAGGCAGTGGATGAGGATGTCGGGGTAGCCGTGCGAACCGCCGTAGCCGCTTGCCGGCGTGCGCAGCGTGTAGATGCACCCGTACTGCGTGCGTCGCGCGAACTCCCACGGCGAGCCGCACCATTTGGGGACTTCGGTCTTCACGCCGATTCCTTTGCCGGCGATATAGAAGTCGTGCGTGATGTCTTCCGGCCGGTTCACGTGGTTCTTGAGTCCGCGGACGTAGGGAAGTTGCAGTCGCTCGAGGGTTTTCTCGACGGCGACCTCGCCGATTTCGCCGAGGTAGACCGGGTGCGAACCGGCGTCGTACTTGCCGCTGAAGCTCTTGTCGCGCCAGCCGAGGCTGCGGGAGTGATCGAACTGCGCCTGAGCCTGCTCCCACGCTCGCTGCCGGTCGCGCTCGGTGATCGCGACCGAGACCGGTTTTAGTCGTCCGCCGGGATTGACCGGACGCTCGGGCCGGTGCGTTGTGCGGCGTTGTGGGGCCGGCATGTCGGCTCCTACACTCTGTCTTGCAACTCGGCGCACGCGGGCCGCGTGTGCCACAATGCTAGTGAAGCTGGCCCTTGATGGTGCGTTCGGCCTCTTTCCAGCTCGCGGCGAGGAACTCAACGTAGTGGTCCGGGCCGAGCATGGTCGCGGCGTCGCCGTGCATGTCGAACAGCCAGCCGGCGCCGTAGTTGTCCAAGTTGATTGCCGACGGGTCCGCGAGCAATGCCGCGTTGAACTCGGTAATGACCCCGGCCATCGGCGCGTACAGCGCCGATTCGGCCTTCGAGCTTTCGATCGAGCCGATTTCCTGGCGGAAACTCACCGCTGCGGCGGCGTCGACGCTCCATTCCAAGAAATACACGTCTTGCAACAACCGCACGGCGTAGGCCGTGAACCCGAAGCGATGCGAGTCGGATCGTGTCGAGCACCACATGTGGTTTCGCGCGTACCGTCGATCGCGCGGAATCCGGGCCTCGAACTTGCCCATCATGAAGACGAGATCATCGGCCATCGTTCTTTCGCGCGCTACGTGTATCGCGATCCGCAATGTTCGGGTTCAAAGAACGCCGGCAGCAGGCGATCGACCTGCAGCAGCCCGGCTCGCGTCAGGTCGATGCGGTCGTCGTGTAGTTCCATCATGCCTTCGTCGCCCCAGCGATCGAACTGGGCGGCGAACTCGTCGCGAATGCTCGTGCCAAACTTGTCCCGGAAGTACGCCGGCTCAATCGACCCGAGCTTGAGCTGCAGGATGAGTTCGCGAATCAGAAGCTGACGCCGGGTCGGGGCCATCGCCCGAGCGATTGGCAAGTCGCCGCCGCGCAGCGTGTCGATGTACTTCGACCATTCGTCGAGGTTCTGGTAATGGACGCCGCTGACGTGCGAGAACGATGCGACGCCGGTTCCGATCATATCGGCGCCGTGCCAGAGGCTGTCGCGGTAGCGAAAGTGGCCGTGCTCTCCGTCGCGTACCATCGTGTAGGCGCTCGAAACGCGATAGCCGACCGCCTCGAGTTCACCGAAGGCGTGGTCGACCCATGCGCGTTTGGTCGACCAGTTGGCCACCGGCGCGGGCGAGCCGTCGTGGCGAATCGACTGGGAGTAGACCGTGTTAAACGGCAGCTCCATCTGATAGATCGTCACGCTGTCGGGCGCCAGGTCGATCGTCTTTCGGACGCAGTCGCGCCAGTTGTCCCACGTTTCGCCGACCATGCCGGCGATGAGGTCGATGTTCACCTGTGGAAAAGCGGCGGCGCGAATCCAATCGTACGAGCGGAAGACCTCGGCGGACAGGTGCGCCCGGCCGTTCTCTTCGAGCACTGCGTCGCTGAAGTTCTCGACGCCCAGGCTCAGTCGCGTCACGCCAAGCTGCCGCAATGCGTCGACCTTGGCCTGCGTGAGGGTGCCCGGTTCGCATTCAAATGTGACCTCTTGGGCCGCACGCCAGGGCATCGCCGCGTCGAGTCGTCGAATCAGCGACTCGAGTTGCCGCACGCTTAGGTAACTCGGCGTCCCGCCGCCGAAATAAGCGAAGTCCAGCGGGCGACCTGCGGTGATCGGCCGTTGGCCATACAGTTCGACCTCGCGGCCGAGGGCGTCCAAGTAGTCTTCGACGTCACGGGCAGCCTTGTCGGTGTACACGCGAAAGTAGCAGAACTTGCATCGCTTGCGGCAGAACGGAATGTGCAGATAGAGGCCGAGCGTCGTGCCGGGCCGCGGCGGCGACTCGATCGCGGCGCGGGCGCGCGGCGACTCGGCCGCTCGCCAAAACGAGAAGGGCGGATAGTTGGCGATGAAATAGTTGCCGACTTCAGTGGTGTCTTCGGCCAGCGCAGCCATGGAGGCGTTACTTCTCCTCTCCGAAACAACACAGCTTGCCATCCTCGTTGCCGATCACGAGCCGACCGGCGGCGACGGCGGGCGAGGCGCTGATCGGCGCACCGGTGGCGAACCGCCAGAGCTCCTTGCCGCTTTCGATATCCATGCCGTACACGTTGCCGTCGGCCGAACCGACAAACACTCGCCGCCCAACGACGACCGGCGACGAATCGACGCGGCCCTTGGTCGCGAACGTCCACCGCTGCTCGCCGGTCTGGCGGTCCAGGGCATGTACCATTTTGTCACGACCGCCGATGATAACCAACTCCGAAGTTGCCGCGGCCGACGAGTGATACTCAAACTGGACTTCCGGGTGGGTGTACTGCCAGGCGACCTCGGGCTTCTTCCAGTCGATGCCGAGCACTTGGCTGCCGATGTGGGCGAGGAACAGTCGGTCCGCGACGACGGCGGGCGAACCGCGAGTCTGCGAGCCGATCTCGACGCTGCCGACCTCTTGGCCCTCGGCGATGTCGACAATATGCAGCACGCTGTCGCAGCCGGAAAGGAACGTCTTGCCGTCGGCCACGGCCGGTGTGGTTTCCAGCCCGCCCGTGGGGGTCTTGAACCGCCAGACTTCCTTGCCGTCGGCGACTGCGAGGCAATAGAGGTTGGCATCGGTCGAGGCGAACAGGACACGATCGCCGACGACGTTGGCCGACGAGACGATCTCGCCGCCCGTTTCGGTCTGGAACTTCCACAGTCGCGTGCCGGTCGCGGCGTCGAGGCAGTGGAACACGCCGACCTCGTCGCCAAAGTAGACTCGGCCGCCGACCACGGTCGGCGACGATTTGATCGCCGGGGCCAGTTCGCCGCCGGCGGAGGCCGAGTCCGGCTTTGCTCCGCCCTCGCCCGCCGCATCGACGGGCTTCTCCAGGGTCGAGAACTTCCAACGCGGCTTGCCGTCGTCCAGATTGATCGCGTACAGCCAGCCGCCGATCGTTCCGACGAACGCAACGCCGTCGACGATCGCGGCAGACGACTGGATCGACTCACTCTTGTCCTCGGCCTGAAACGACCAGACCAGCACGAGCGAGTCGGGCAGCGTGCCGGTCGCTACGCCGGTGAGCTGCGCGTTGCCACGAAACATCGGCCAAGCGTCGGGCGTCACAGCCGTCGGGGACGCTTTTTCCGCCACACTGTTCTCGACAGCGTTCACGCGACTTGGGTCGGTTGTCGCCGAACCCGACGGAGACTGACTCGCGGCGGCTGGTTCGGAGTCCCTTGTCGCGGCTGGCGGCGGCGATTGAGAACATCCGCTGCCCGCGGTGAGTGAGGCGGCGAGGATCGTGAGTGTTGCAGCGATTGTGCGGTTCAGAAGGCGCATGTGTACAACTCCTCGAAGTCGCGCTGAGTTAGCGGTCGCGGGTTGAACTTGCCGGTCCACTGTCCGGTCGCCTGCTCGGCGAGCTTTGGAATCGCCGATCGTTCGACGCCGCAATCGGCGAGTCGCTCGGGTTGCCTGCTGGCGGCGACGAACTCGGCGATGAGGTGGGCGAGGGCTTCGCCCGGTGATTGGCCCGGGTTCGGCGCGAGTCCCGCGAGCGCAAGCAGGTCAGCGTAGTCGGCGGCCGCGATCGGCATGTTGAAGCGGATCACGTGCGGCAGCATGACGCCGATAGCGACGCCGTGTGTGATCCCGTAGGTCGCCGTGAGCGGATTGGCGCAGGCGTGGGTCGCGCCGAGCATGGAGTTTTCGATCGCCGCGCCGGCGAAATGAGCGCCGAGCAGCATGGCGCCGCGCGCGTCGGGGTTGTCCGGCTCGCCGAGCGACGCAGTGAAATTGGCCGCGAGCAATCGCCAGGCCTCGCGCGAGAACATCTGCGAGACCGAGTTGCGTCGCGTGGTGACGCTGGTTTCGACCGCGTGCGAGATGGCATCGATGCCCGTGGCCGCGGCGACCGACACGGGCATCGTGGCTGCGAGCTGCGGGTCGAGTATCGCCACGCGGCACGCGGCCTTCTTGTCGCCGCAGGCCATTTTCTGATGAGTGACCTCGTCGGCGATCAGCGCGAACGATTGCGCCTCGCTGCCGGTGCCGGCGGTGGTCGGCGCGGCGATCATCGGCAGCATCGGTTTCGCGGCCTTGCCGACGCCCCAGTAGTCGTGCATGCGGCCGCCGTTCGTAAGCAGAAAGTTGCAACCCTTCGCGCAGTCCATCGAGCTGCCGCCGCCAAGCCCGACGATCAGGTCGATGCGAGCTTCGCGGGCGAACGCCGTGCAGGCGTCGACGTGGCGAGTGGTCGGGTTCTCATCGACGCGATCAAAGACAAACGGTTCGAGCCTAGCGCTCCGCAGCGATGAAATCGCCCGCGCGACGTGGCCGACGGCGACAATGTGCGGGTCGGTGACGACGAGCACTCGTCGGCCGCCAGTTTCTGCCGCCAGTTCGCCCACGCAATCGATCTTACCGGGGCCGAAAACCACGCGCGTCTGCGGTTCATAATCGCCGACCTCGTGGGGGTATCGCTCGAGCAGGCTCTCGACCGGATTGTGAACGGCTGCGGAACTCACTGACCCAACCTTCCTCATTTCTGTTCAATGGCATAGAGGTGTGACTTGGTGGCGAGGAACAGCACCCCGTCGACCGCTACTGCAGTGGATGAGACGTTCGCACCCATGTTGATTTCCATGTCCATCCCCTTGGGGAAGATCTGCGTTTTCTCGGGCGAGCATTTGAAGATCGACACGTCGCCGTCTTCGTCGCCCAGGTAGACCTTGCCATCGACCACGTAGGGCGAACTCCAGGCGGAGGCGAGCAGGTCGTGCTTCCAATGTGGCTTACCGGTCTTGACGTCCAGGCAGTGCAGGAAGCCAGCCAGCTCGACGGCAAAGACGAGGTCGCCGTGAATGGCGACGGTGGAAATCGTCCTGCCGAAGTCGCTGTGTTTCGTGTTGGCGTCGGAGCCATAGTGCCAAACCAGTTTGGAGTTCGGGTTCTTCTTGGCGTTGATCTTGGTGCGGTTGACCGGATCCCATTCGCCGACGAACTCACTGACGTCGCCCGTTCCGGTCGCGTCGATGGCCCAGAGGTGCCCTGGCCCTTCGCCCTTTTCTGGATCCTGACCGACGGGAATATAGACTCTGTTGTCGTGGAAGACCGCCGTCGAGACCAGTTGGTTTGCGGTGCCGCGTCCGCCCATGGTGAACTTCGAGCCGGGTGGGTTGCAATCGAACTTCCAGATCAACTTGCTCTTGCCGGGTTTCGCCGGGTCGCCGAGCGGCTCGAAGGCGTAGAGCCAGCCGTCGCCGCCGGGCATGTAGACCTGACCCTTGCCGTTTACTTCGCCGTACGTCGGGCTGGACCATTGGCCCTCGTAGATGCGGTCGCCGGGCGATTTGTCGGTCCAGATCACCTTGCCGTCTTGCTTGTTCACCGCGATGAAACTAGGCGCATCGGGGGCCGGCAGCGTGAGTCCGTCCTCGTCGACGCCGTTGGAGGTCAGGACGTATACGACGTCGCCGACGAGCAACGGCGAACTGCTTGCCAAGTATCGCGGGAACACGCCCAGCTCGCCAATCATATCGAGTCGCCAGATGATGTCTGCGTCGGCGTTGTCTTTGTATTTCTCGTCGGTGACTCCGTCGTTCTTGCCGTCGTGGAATCCCTCGGTATCGGCGCAGACTAGTTGGCATTGGTTCGAGACGTAATAGAGGCGTTTGCCCTCGACCGCGACGCCCGAGCAGATGCCCATGTCCGGGAAGTCGTTTGTTTTTCCGCTGGCGAGCTTGTCGTGGACGGCTTGCCACAGGAACTGGCCGTCTGACTGGCGGAAACACATGAGGATTCCCTTGTCGGCCTTAACCTTGTCGTTTCGCGGGTTGCCGTTGTTTGTGCCGATGAAGACCTTGCCGTTGGCCACGGTCGGATTGCCGTAGGTGGTCGTGCCCAGCTCGGCCACCCACTTGATGTTCGTCCTTGAGGCGACGTCCCAAGTCGTGGCGATGTTCTTGTCGGTGGTGTTCACCATGTTGCGGTTTGGGGTGCCGCCCCACATGGGCCAACTGGCCGCTGTTTTTTTCGCCGGGTCCGCCGCAACAAGAGCGGCCGACAGGACCGACAGGATCGAGACTTGGATCGCGCTGACGAGGCATCGGGTTCTCAAGGTTGGATCTCCTCAGTTTCTTCCGGTTGCGACTGGTCTCTCGGAAATCAGTTTGGGAATCGGCACGGTGGGGTCGGACAGCGGTTTGGGGAACGGGGCTGGCGTGTAGACCAAGGTGATCAAATCAAAAGAGAGCATACCTTTCAGCAACCGCCCCAACAACCCGGAGTCGCGCTGGACGGACCTCGTCCGCTCTATGGGCAACCTCTTGGCGCAGTGACCAGTCAACCGCTTGCCGTCAGTACGTTCTTTTTGTATCGTGCCATTGACCAAAAAGGCTGGTCTCCGACGTGGCGCGGGGCGTCTCGCGCAATGAAGCCGCGCCGCAGACATCGGGACCGCCGAAGCCTGACTTGCTGCACCAGCCGGTTTCCGACGGTCCCGCCTTCGGACAGACACCTTGAAGTTGAGACACGTGCTTTCATGAACATCCCCCGTGCCTACCCCGTCGCAGCTTTCGTTGCACTCGCGTCGATTGCGAGCCGCTCGGCTGCTAAGGAACCGAACCCTGTCTCCGCGCCGCAGGAATCAAAGCAATCGGTCGCGGTCGATCCCCTGGACTGGCCGCAGTGGCGGGGCCCGGAAATGAACGGCATTTCCCGCGAGAAAGGGCTGGTGAGCAAGTGGTCGCCCAGCGGTGAGAATGTGCTGTGGAAGAATACGGACATCGCGACTCGGTCGACGCCGATCATCATGCGCGGCAAGCTCTACGTGTTGTGCCGCAACCACCCCGACACGACGAAAGAAGGCGAAAAGGTCGTCTGCGTGGACGCCGAAACCGGCGAGAAGATTTGGGAGAACGCGTTCAACGTCTTCTTGACCGATGTGCCGGCCGAACGAGTCGCGTGGTCGAGCGTGGTGGGAGACCCGACCACGGGCAACGTCTTCGCGCTGGGGGTTTGCGGCATTTTTCAATGCCTCGACGGCGAGACGGGCAAGACGCTCTGGACGCACTCCATGAGCGAAGAGTACGGCATGATTCACACCTACGGCGGGAGGACAAATCTGCCCATCGTGTTCGAAGACCTGGTGATCATCAGTTGCGTCATGACAGGCTGGGGCGAGTATGCCGTGCCCGCCCACCGGTTCATCGCATTCGACAAGCGGACCGGGCAACCCGTTTGGATCACCAGCACGCGACTGCGCCCACTCGACACGACGTACAGTAGTCCGTCGCTCGCCGTGTTCAACGGACAGGCGGCGATCGTGGCCGGTTCAGGCGACGGCGCGGTGTATGCGATTCAGCCGCGGACCGGCAAGATCATCTGGAAGTACGAGGCGTCCGTGCGCGGCATCAATACGCCGCCGCTCGTCGTTGGCACCGACGTGTTTTGCTCACACTCCGAGGAAAACCTCGCGGACAAGACGATCATGGGCGCGCTGTTCAGGCTGGACGGCACAGGGTCTGGCGATGTCACGAAGGCCAAGGAGCGGTGGAACGTCACTCGCATCATGGCGGGCCGGGCACAGCCGCTCTTGATCAACGACCGACTCTACACGATCGACGACGGCGGGCTGCTGCTCGTCTTGGACCCTGCCAACGGATCCCAGATCGCACGGCAAAAACTCGGCACGATCATGATGGGCAGTCCTGTCTACGGCGACGGGAAAATCTACGCTGGCGAGCGATCGAACTTCTACATCCTTGAGCCGACCGAAAACGGCGTCAAGGTGCTGCAGCGGATCAGGTTCAATCCTGAGCAAGAAGACGTCAGCGGCTCGCCGGCCATCTCGCACGGACGCATCTACATCCCGACGAGCAAGGCGATGTACTGCGTGGGGAAGCGCGACCAGCCGCCCAGCGCCGATCCGCGACCGACGCCGCCGACTGAAACTCCGGCCGCGGCCGATACGAAACCGGCGCAGTTACTGATCGTCCCGGTCGAGTCGCTGCTGGGGCCGGGCCAATCGCAGAGACTGGAGGCTCGCGTATACAACGCCAACGGACGGTTTCTTAAGTCCGTGCCCGCGAAGTTCAGCCTGAAGGGGCCAGGTGCGATCAACAGTTCGGGTGAGTTTACCGCAGACAAGAGCGCCGCTCACACGGCGACGATCGTCACGGCCGAGGCCGACGGGCTGACCGCCGCGGCTCGTGTTCGCGTGGTGCCGCCGTTGCCTTGGAGCTTCGACATGACTGACAAGCAAGTTCCCGTCACCTGGATCGGCGCAGCGTATCGCCACCAGGTTCGCGAAGAGGACGGCAACCCGATGCTGGTCAAGATCACCACGATTCCGAAGGGCACGCGCAGCCAATGCTGGATGGGCCCGTGGGACATGCACGACTACACGGTTCAGGCCGACATGAAGGGATCGATCAAGAACGACAAGATGCCCGATATGGGCCTGGTCAATCAGCGTTACACCTTGGACCTGATGGGGTCCACCAAGCAGTTGCAGATTCGATCGTGGACGTCGCGACTTGAACTGCGTTTTGCCAAGACGATCCCGCTGACCTACGAACCGAACCAGTGGTACACGATCAAGTTCCAGGCCACGAACGAAGATGGTCGAGTCGTGTTGCGCGGCAAGGTCTGGCCGCGCGACAAGTCCGAACCGTCCGCTTGGACGATCGAGGCGGTCGATGAGGCCCCGAATGTCGTCGGCAGCCCCGGAATGTTCGGCAACGCCAGCGACGCGGAGATCTTGATCGACAACGTGAAGGTCTACGCCAACCCGCCCGGCCGTGAGGCTGCCAGATCGTAGCCTCGCGCCGACTAGTCTTCTTTAACTCCGCGAAAGGCGACATCTTCAACTGAGAGGAGATCCTGATGAAAGTTCGTTGCGTTCATCTTGCCGCTTTGTCACTGCTTGCCGCTGCGACGATTGTGGGCGCCGCCATCGTCGCTGGCGAAAGAGACACTGCCTACGATCCCACGTCCGACGCGCTCAAGGCGATCGGCCGACTCAAAGTAAAGCCGCTCGACTGGCCGATGTGGGGCGGCTCACCGATGCGAAACAACACTCCCAACGGCAAGAACATCTGCACAGATTGGGACGTGAAAACCGGGAAGAACATCAAGTGGTCGGCCAAGCTCGGCTCGCAGACCTATGGCAACCCCATTGTCGGCAACGGCAAGGTGATCATCGCGACGAACAACGCGAACGGCTACATCAAGCGATACCCGGCCACGGTCGATCTCGGAGTGCTGCTCGCGTTCGATGAGCAGACGGGCAAGTTTCTCTGGCAGCTTTCGCGCGAAAAGTTGCCGACCGGTCGAGTACACGACTGGGAAATGCTCGGCATGTGCAGTTCCGTTCTGATCGACGGCGACCGCGTGTGGACCGTGACTAACCGAAATGAGTTGATGTGCCTGGACATCGAAGGCTTCGCGGACGGCGAGAACGACGGGCCGTTCAAGAGCGAAGCGAACGAGAACAAAGACGAAGCCGATATCGTGTGGAGTGTGGACTTCATGTCGAAGTACAGCGTTTCGCAGCACAACGCGTGCAGTTGTTCGGTAACGTGTGCCGGAGACATCTTGTTCGTCTGCACATCGAACGGAGTGGACGAAGGTCACTTCAAAGTCCAGTATCCCGACGCGCCAAGCTTCCTCGCGATGGACAAGCGCACCGGCGAGGTGCTTTGGTCGGACAACAGCCCCGGAGCCAATGTGATGCACGGGCAATGGTCAAGCCCGACCTACGCGGTGCTGGGCGGCCAGGAACAGGTCTTGTTCGCAGGTGGCGACGGCTGGCTCTACAGCTTCGATCCCAAGGGAGCCAACGGAAAGTCCAAGCTGCTGTGGAAATTCGACTGCAACCCAAAGGAATCGGTCTACTCGCTCGAACGTGCGACTCGAAACCACCTCATCGGCAGTCCGGTTGTGTACGACGGCCTGGTCTACATCGGCGTGGGCGAAGACCCCGAACACGGCGAAGGCGCCGGCCATCTCTGGTGCATTGACCCGACGAAGCGCGGCGACGTTAGTCCCGAGCTGGTTTTCAACAAGTCGAATCCAACCAAGCCCATCGCGTACAAGAGACTCAAGGCCTGTGAACCAGAAAAGGGCGACTTCACCAAGCCCAACCCGAACAGCGCCGCCGTCTGGCATTATGTCGGAGAAGACCAGGATGAATTCGAAAAGTCCATGCACCGCACGCTGGGGTCTGTCGCAATCAAGAATGGCTTGCTCGTCATCGCCGACCTGAGCGGGCTTGTTCACTGCCTCGATTCCAAGACCGGCAAGCCGCATTGGACCCACGACATGCTTGCTGCCTGTTGGTCGTCGCCGCTCATTGTCGAAGACAGGGTCTACATCGGCGACGGAGACGGCGACGTTGCCATCTTCGAGCTGTCGGCGGAAAAGAACCTGATCAGCGAAGTGAACATGGGGGCCGCGGTCTATAGCACGGCCGTCGTGGCCAACAACGTGCTCTACATAGCCCGTTTCGACGGGCTGTTCGCCATCGCGCCCGCGGCAAAAGGCAAGTAGCCGAACTGGCCGGATTACTTCGTGCCGATGCACCAGAGGTACTGCTGAGTGCGGATCAGAATCTGGCCGCGCGAAACGGCCGGCGACGCCAGGCACGGCTCGCCCAGCGAGTTCTTGCTGATAACCCGCAGCTTCGCCTCGGCGGCCAGCACGAACGTGTTTCCCTCTTCGCTGGTGATGTAAATTTTGTCGCCCGCCGCGATCGGTGAAGCACTGAACTCGCTCGTCGGCAAGCGACTCTGAAAAACGGACTTGCCCGATTTGGCGTCCAAGCAAGTGACGATTCCCTTGTCCGCCACCATGTAGAGTCGCCCGGCGGTCAGGATGGGCGACGGAACATACGGCGCACCGCGCCGGGCCTGCCACGCCACGTGAGTCTCCGTCACGTTCCCGCGGCCCCCTGGCCGAATCGCCAGCGTCGGCCCGTTGGCGCCCGAAACCGAATACACCAAGCCGTTCCCCGCCACGATCGTCGGTGTGACTTCGATCGTCGTCCCGTCACAGCTCCAGAGCGGCTCGCCCGTGTCCGGGTCATAGGCCCAAACCTTGTTGCCGCCGTTGAGCACCAACTCCTTGCGGCCGCCGCCCTCGACGGGCACGATCACCGGCGTACTCCACGAGTGCGACTGACCCGGCCGATCCGTCCGCCAAACCGTCTTGCCGCTTGTCTTGTCCAGCGCCGTGATGAACGAGTTGCCCGCCTGAGCGACTGTTCCCTGGTCGCAGTTCAGGATCAGTCTTTCACCAACCAGAATCGGCGAACTGGCCACGCCATACTCGCTGGCAAATTCGCCCAGGTCGCGATGCCACACCAGCCCACCGGCGAAGTCCACCGCCATCACCCCGGCCGATCCAAAGAACGCGTACACTCGCTCGCCGTCCGTCACCGGCGTCGCCGCTGCGTAGCCCGTCTTCGGATCAATCTTCGCTTCCATCGCATGACTGGGGCACTCAGTTCTCCAGAGCAGCTTGCCGTTCGACCGGTCATAGCACAGCACGAGCCGCCGCTTGTCGTCGTCCTCGGCCGTCGTCAGAAAAACGCGGTCGCCCCAAACGACGGGCGATGAATGGCCTGAGCCCGGAACCGCCGACTTCCACGCGACGTTGCTTGTTTCGTTCCACTCAGTCGGAAGGTCTTTCTCCTGACACAATCCAGAGCCATCGCCTCCGCGCCAGCCCGGCCAGTTGCCGCTGTGCGAACGCGCTCCCCCTGTATCCTGCCCCGTCGAAACGCCCGAGTAGGCAATCAGCCCCACTAGCGTCAAAGTCACACAGACGGCCAACATCCTGGATCGCACTGTCTCGCTCCTCATCCCAAATCAGATGGGTGTAACCGGTCGCCCTCACTCACGCTTCGGGTTAGGCGTGAGTCGCAGGTGTTGTTGGCTTAGTCTCAAACGGTGCGATTGTATTCAGGA
>DAIOWH010000001.1:0-163425 GCA_036758585.1 Planctomycetia bacterium | reverse complement strand
GCGAAGGGCGAAGGGCGAAGGGCGAAGGGCGAAGGGCGAAGGGCGAAGGGCGAAGACTCGCCCCACGTGCGCTTCTACCCCGACCGGAACCCGCTACCCCGACCTTTCGGCTGGGATGCTATCAGGTGAGAAACAATTGTCAAGCGGCTGCCCCGTCGGGCCGGCGGGCGGAGAGAGCAGAGAGGGGCGGCGGACGACGGAAGGCAGAAGACGGAAGGCGACACTCGCGTCTGCCGGCGTCTGCCGTCTCCCGTCTGCCGTTCTCCCGTCTGCCGTCTCTTGTTCGAGCTACTTGACCGGCGAATCGGCTCTAGTGACAATCACTCTCGCCTTGGCCGGATGGGTCGCGACCCGACGGCGCGTTCCTACCTGCATCGCACCACGTTTCAATGAGGACCAATCATGGACACGCTTGATCGCCGCAGTTTCCTTGAGTCGTCGTCTCGTACCGTAGTTTCGATGGCGGCCGCTGGCATCGCCCTGACCGCTCGGCGCAGCCGGGCCGCGGGGCCTAATGACGTGATGCGAGTCGGCGTGGTGGGATTCAACGGGCGCGGCGGCAGTCACATCGAGGCGTTCTTGCCGAGCGGCGGGAAGGGGACCGAGGTCGGCGCCCTGGTGGACATCGACGAGAAGGTGTTGTCCCGTGGCGTCGGCCGTGTGGAAAAAGATCAGAGCCGGCCGCCGGCGGCGTTCACCGACGTGCGCAAGATGCTCGAAGACAAAGCGATCGACGCCGTGTCGATCGCCACGCCGAACCACTGGCACTCGCTGGCGGCGATCTGGGCGGTACAAGCGGGCAAGGACGTGTACGTCGAAAAGCCGCTGTCGCACAACGTGTTCGAGGGTCGCAAACTGGTCGAGGCCGCTCGCAAGTACAAGCGGATCGTGCAGCATGGCACTCAAAGTCGTAGCGCGGGCGGCGTGCGCGAGGCGATCGAGCAACTTCGCGCCGGCGTCATCGGCAAGGTGTACATGGCCAAAGGGCACTGCTTCAAGTGGCGCCCGTCGATCGGCAAGGTCAGCGAGCCGACCCCTGTGCCGGCGGGCGTCGACTACGACCTGTGGTGCGGTCCGGCGCCGATGAAGCCGATCCGCCGCAAGCGGTTCCATTACGACTGGCACTGGCAGTGGGATTTCGGCAACGGCGACATCGGCAACCAGGGCGTCCACGAGATGGACATCGCGCGCTGGGGGCTGGGCGTCGGTCTGCCCAAGGCCGTGTTCAGCGACGGCGGCCGGTTTGGCTACGTCGACGACGGCGAAACGCCCAACACACAGCACGCGATCTTTGAATACGACGAGGGCGTGTTGCAATTCGAGGTTCGCGGCCTGCCCACGAACGACGAACGCGAGGTTTTAGTTGGCAACATCTTCTACGGCTCAGAGGGCTACATGGTCGTGAACCGGGGCAAGTGGCAGACCTTCATGGGCCAGGCCGGCAAGCCCGGCCCGAGCGGTCCGACCAAGGAAGCTCGCGGCATGGATCACTTCTTGAACTTCGTCGAGGCCGTGAAGTCGCGCGACGCAGCCACGCTGAACGCGCCGGTGGAGGAGGGCCATCTGTCGTCGGCGCTCTGCCACCTCGCCAACGTCTCGTACCGCCTCGGCCGCAAACTGCACTTCGACCCGAAGTCCGAGAAGTTCGTCGGCGACAAGGACGCCGACGCGCTACTAACCCGCGAGTATCGCAAGCCGTACGTGGTGCCGGAAGTGGTCTAGCTCTTCGCGCGGCGGTGGGCCTATCCCACCAAACACGGTTTTTCGGTGGGGTCGCCAGTACTCATGCACAAGGCCAAGATATTTGGGATCGGTCTAAGTCGGACCGCGACGCGAACTCTGGCGGCCGCCTTGAATCTCTTGGGGATTCGCACCAAGTGGTTTCCGGCAGACCCGACGACGTATTCCGAACTGATAAGCGGACAGTTCAGCCTGACGATACTACGGCATTATGATGCGTTGACGGACACTCCTGTCGTGCCGTACTACCCTCAGTTCGACGCGATCTATCCCGGCAGCAAGTTCATTCTGACGGTGCGCGAGAAAGAATCGTGGCTTCGGTCGGCTGAAAAGCACTGGACTCAGTTCGACTTTCGTGGCGCCGAACCTCCACAGGCGCCCTTCTGGCGAAAGTTCGGTGAGTTCATCGACTGCTGCGTGTATGGGTGTCATGCGTTCCAGCGCGAGCGATTCTCGTATGTTTACGACACACATATCGAGAACGTGCGACGTTACTTTCAAGACCGCCCGGGCGATCTGCTCGTCATGAACATCTGTGCCGGCGAGGGCTGGGAGGTCCTATGCCCATTTCTTGGCCGCGAACCGCCTGACATTCTATTCCCCAAAGTGGACAGCTTCAATTCTCCGTTGCTGCGATAGTTCAATCGTCCGGCCTGTATCGTCGTAGAAAAGCGTACTTGTCTTTCTCCGCCGCGACCAGATCGAGCGCGCCTGGCGGCCACTGTACCTCCAGCCGGCTGCGATGTGGCAATCGGTAGACGATGTCGGCGCAGGCGTCGAGATACGGTAGCGTCGCCGAAACGCCGACGAAATCGCACAACCTGCCCAGCCAGTATCTTGGGTCTCCAACGAAGTCCTCGTGGTACAGGTCGAACACTTGATCGCCCAGTTGTTCACGGATCTTTCGGTTCGTGTCGCACATGAAAAAGTACTGCTCGATGGCCCTGCGAAGGTCGTGCGTCTGCCGCAAGGCAATCGTTGCAATGTTGTCGAAAGGGGTTGCGAATCACGTGTATCATATGAAACGGTGCTGAAGTGGAATCGTTCGGCAAAGCCGCTCGATGAGTTCCCAGTTGCGGCCGATCCGAACGGTGGTGCGACCACCTTTGTTGTCGCCGATGACGTTTAGTTCGCTGTAGCGGCCTTGCCACTGATCTCGAACCGCATAGCAATACTTGCCCCACGTGCGTCCGGCGTTGGTGAACTGCCGCGAGTTTTCCAGAAGCAGGTAGTACAACTGCATGGCGGAAAACCCGGCTTCAACAAAGCGTACGGTGTCGAGTTCGTGAGCAAGGACGGCGTTCGGATGGGCGTCGAGAAGGCTGCCGAGGATGCTGTGGCCGCTGCGCGGGTAGCCAATGAAGGTGCAATAGGTCTTGAGGGAATGAAGGTTCTCGCGAAGGGCTTCCGACTCTCGCAGCGACACACTATTTAGGGCATGCACCTCGGCGTCGGTGGCGCCAAGAGGTGGTATCTCGCGACGGCACCGCTCTTCCAAGGAGAGTGCCTCTACGTTCTTGAGGTCTCGCATTGCCGTACGCCCCGAGCCGACCGGTATGTCATCAACCACTGTTGACCCGGCGAGGTTTGGCCACAACAATTCGACTCGCTACACGGCAAATATGGCCGCGTGCAAACCGAGTGGCAAGGGGAAGATCGCGTGGCAAACGTGCTGATGGGGTGGGAACTAGGGGCGGGCCTCGGTCACGTGCAGCCGCTGCTGCGCGTCGCGAATGAGCTTGCGGCGCACGGTCACCGGCCGGTATTTGCCGTGAAGAACCTGCTTGAAGCGGCGCCACTGCTCGGCGACACCCAGTTTCCCGTCTTGCAATCTCCAACGTGGCCCGCGCGACCGACGCCGGCCGACCGGCAGTTTCGCGCGGCGAGCTACGCTGACATCTCGCGATTCGCGGATTCACCGACCCCGACGACCTGACCCCTATCGTGTGCGGCTGGCAGGGCGTGATCGATGTGGTTCGCCCGGCATTGATCGTGTGCGACCACAGCCCAACGCTGTGTCTTGCCGCCTATCGAACGGTACCCGTGGTAATGATTGGGTCCGGTTTCACCGTACCGGCCACTGACGGGCCGGAGTTCCCGGCGTTGCTTCGTAACGTTCGCGCCCAGTCGCCGCAGGAACAGATTCTATCTGTGGTGCGCGAGGTCCAGCGGCGGCGCAACCGGCCGGCGCCAAACACCTTGCCGGGTCTTTTGGCTGACGCCCGAGGCTTTGCTTGTACTTTTCCAGAGCTCGATCCATACAACGCCGTCCGGCGCGATTCGGCGGTCGGACCAATCACTTGGATGCCAGCCGCTGAGACGCTACCGACTCGCCCGTCGTTGTTCGCATACTTGGCCGGCGAGCATCGGCCAGCCGAGCAGATACTCTCTCTCTTGCCCAAGTTGCAAGTTGCCGGATCGGTGTATGTCCGCGGCGCATCACAGCAACTTCAAAAGAATCTGCGGGCGATGGGCCTTGAGGTACATGCCACGCCGGCCCCGCTGCACGAGGTGCTGCCGCGAGTCTCGGCCGTCTTGCACCACGGCGGTCTTCTGACTTGCCAGGACGCACTGACAACCGGTCGGCCGCAGTTGCTGTTGCCGCGCTATTTGGAACAGCAACTGAATGCGCAGGCGTTGCAGCGCATGGGGGTCGGGATCTCGCTGTCCGGCCGCGTCACCGTGCAAGCCATCAGCCAAGCGGTGCACCAGGTCGTCGCTGATCCCCGCTTTGCGAAACAGGCGGTCTACTGGGCCAAGACGCTTCACGGTCGCGGTCTGGCCAGCCCATTGTCTGCCATCGTGCAGCACTGTCTCGCGGTCTTGGGCGCCGGGTGATGCGGCCAAAGCGTGCGACACTGCCAAAAAACGAACCAACCACGGGCGAATCCGTGGTTGGTCGTTTAGCGGGTTACCGAGTGTCAAGCAGCTAGCGGGTTACCTACCTCCCAGGCGTCCGTTTCGACCGGGCTTCTTTGGCTTGGTCGCCAACACTTCATCCACGGCAGACGCCAACGTGCCGGGTGGCACAAAGGTGTCGGGCAGGAGGTCCGTGAATGGAGTGCCCGTGATCGGTGGGCGAGGCGTCGTGCCCGCGGTCTTGCCGAGCAGTTGCGTGGCCTCGGTCGTCCCGACTAGACGAATCAGCCGAAGGTCGCCGTTCTGCTCGAAGAATGCCTCAATGGCGCCAGCCGGCGGCGCTGACTTCAATGACACCGACGACTTGTCTGCGGTCGAGTCGACGAACGATATCTCCTTGCCGCGTGCAAACACGTCGAAGAAGCTGTCCACGGCATCCTGTACGCCGTCTGCGTCGCCGTCGAGCTTATTGCCCGCACGATCGGTGATTGAATCTGAGACGGTGAGCGAGGCCCGCTTGTTGGCGCCGATTCCCGTCTTGGCCAACGTCACCCGAACATGCGTATCATCATCAAGAGCCACATTGTCGACAGCGGCCTGCTTGTTCTTGGCCACGTCGCCCACAACCTGATAGTGGCCCGGAACTCCCGCTGTGGCGGCGTCTACCGCTTCACTGAAGGCGACCACGATTGCCTGAATGCCTCCCTTGGCGCTCGGGATAAACTCCAGTCCCGTGACCGTCGGCCGTTGGATATCCCGCACAGTGACATGGAATGAACCAGCCGCACTATTGCCATGAGAGTCTGTAGCCGTGCAGTTCACCGTCGTGACACCGAACGGGAACAGTGAACCGCTCGGCGGTAGACAGGCGACGACCGGAGCGGTCCACGGCGATCACGACAGCCGGGCCAGGGTCGCGCACGCCATCGGCGTCGATGTCTTCGAACTTGGTGCCATGTATCGATCCGCCGATCGCCTGGTTGCCGAAATCCTGGCCTTCCACCGTGCTGCCCGCAGCCAATTCAACGGCATGGGCGAAGTCGTCGGTGGTAGTCGGGAAGGTCTGCACAAAGCCGTCGGGCGTCAGCTCGCGAACCACATAGTTGCCCGCCGGCAACCCATCGAACCAGTACATACCGGTCTCATCCGCGGCTGTGAGCGGATCATCGAACATCGTCACGGTCAACGGCTCGCCCGGGTTCAACTCGTCGCCTGCGTCGTGCGAGCCGTTGTTGTTCAGGTCGAGGTAGACCTGAACGCCAGGAATGCCCGGTTCCTGGACAGGTACAGCGTGGTCAATGTATCCAATGTCACACCAAGGGCTGCTTCATAGTTGGTCAAGGCGCCAACGCCGAACGCGCCGGAAACGATCGAACGCAGAACCTCTTCGACATCCAGCACGCCATCCGAATCAGCGTCCTGGCCGGCCGGCAGCGACAGGTCCAATTCCGGCGTGGTCGGGTCCATGTCGACGGCACCGCCGTAATCTCCAAACACCGTAATCGCGACGCGGCTGGTTGTACCGAATCCGCGATCGACGAGTTCCTGATTGAGCGCGATGAAGCCGGCAAGTTCCGCGTCCAGAATGGTATCAGGCGTCCCATTGCCGTTAACGTCGCCGACGGGTGTGCCGACGAAGGCGCTATCGGTGCTGCCGGACACGTCCACGACGAACACCACGGTCGGTTCATCGCCGCGTACGAGCACCTTGTCCTGAATCCCGTTTCCGTTGAGGTCGTTGAACTTGACGCCGTGAATTTCGCCCAGCAACTCGATGTTGCCAAAGTCGAGGTCTTCGACGACGTCGCCCGCCGCCAGATGGACGCTGTAACCCAGGCAACCGATGGCGCCGCCGTAGTCGCCGATATCACCGAAGCCGCCGTACTCACCAAAGCCGCCGTACTCATCGCAGAAGTTAGTGACTCCGCCGCCGTAGTCTCCGAATCCGCCGTACTCGTCCGGGGCCGTCTGGGCGAATCCATCGGGCAGGACTTCGACGACGTGGTAGACGTCAGGATAAAGGTCGGTGAACTCTGCGGCAGGCGCGTTGCCGAAGTCCACGTCGTACACTGCCGTGCCGTCGGGCACGTCCACCACATGCCCCACCCCGCCACCGTATTCGTCGACCGAAACGGAACCGCCGTAGTCGTCAGCCGATGGGAAAGTCTGGACCAAGCCGTTGGGAACGATCTCACGGACCACGTACGTGCCAGGGTCGACCATGAACCAATACGCGCCGGTCTCATCGAAGGCGGAATCTGTAGTAGTCGTCGGCGCGCCGTTGTTGCCGCACCCGCTCGAACCATCACCCAGCCGCTGGTGCTGTCCATCGTCGTTTGTCGTTTGCACGGGTGTATACCCGTAATTGCATTCGGCGCTCGCTTAACCCACAGCCGCAGGCGAGGTCGGCATCGTGCGAATTGCACGGATCAAACACGACCTCGCCTGCGGCTGCGGGTTAAACGAGCGAAGCGCAGCTACGGAAATACACCCTTTGCGCCCTGCACACTCGCTGAGCCGGTCGCTCGCTTGTATACTGTCGGGCCGCCGATGGGCTGGCTCACCAGATCACTTGGAGATTCGCAAACATGAGCAACAAGAAAGTCAACGTCGCAATCGTCGGGCTTGGGTTCGGGGCCGAGTTTATCCCCATCTATCAGAAACACCCCAACGCGAACATGTACGCGATCTGCCAGCGATCGGCCGACAAGATGAACAAGGTCGGCGATCACTTCGGCATTGAAAAACGCTACACCAACTACGACGACGTGCTGAAGGATCCCAGCGTCGACTTCGTACACATCAACTCGCCGATCCCCGACCACGCACCGATGTCCGCCGCGGCGCTCAAAGCCGGCAAGCACGTGATGTGTACCGTGCCGATGGCCACGACCGTCGAAGAGTGCAAAGAGATTTGCGACCTCGTCAAAAAGACCGGCCTCAAGTACATGATGGCCGAGACCGTCGTGTACAGCCGCGAGTTCCTGTTCGTCAAAGAAATGTACACCAAGGGCGAGCTGGGCAAGATTCAGCACATGGCCGCATCGCACCCGCAAGACATGGACGGCTGGCCGGCGTACTGGGAGCGGATGATCCCGATGCACTACGCGACGCATGTCGTCAGTCCGTGCCTGGGCCTGGTGAACGGCCGGGCCGAATACGTCAGTTGTTTCGGGTCGGGCACGGTGCGCGAGGACATCCAGAAAAAGTCGGGCAACAAGTTCGCTGTCGAGAGTTGCCACATCAAGATCAAGGACTCGGACATCGCCTGTCACATCTGGCGGTTCCTGTACGATACGGCCCGTCAGTACCGCGAGAGCTTCGACGTGTACGGCACCAAGAAGAGTTTCGAGTGGACGCTGGTCGAGCATGAGCCGCACATCATTCACACAGCCAAGAAGCCGGAGCCGGAGATTCCGTCGAAGGTCCAGTCGCCCGACTACGCACACCTGCTGCCCGAGCCGATTCGGCAGTTCACGCGGACCATTCAAGACGCCGACCACCTGTCGTTCATTCAGGGCGGCGGTCACGGCGGATCGCACCCGCACTTGGTGAACGAGTTCGTCAGCGCCCTGGTCGGCAACCGCGACCCATGGCCGAACGCCGTGCAGTCGGCAAACTGGACGTGCGTGGGCATCTGCGCCCACCAGTCGGCTCTGAAGGGCGGCGAAATCGTGCGCCTGCCGGAGTTCACTCTGCAGTGATTCCCTGCCGGCAATCTCATGGTTCGGCTCGGCCGCTTTGACTCCAGAGGTAATCCAATTCCTCGCGCACACCAAGCCGCCGCGCCCATTCATTGAGATAGTCGTGGTCGAGCTGCGCTCGGTTCCGCGCGAAGATCGGGATTGCGTCGTCGAAATCGCGGGGGCGACCTGCCTTGAGTTTCTGAAGGATCAAGTCCTCGGGCGCGACGACCCAGATGGTACCGGTCTCTATCACGTGCTGACGACGGCGGTCGGCGGCGGACCGGTCCTGATCGTCGCGCGGCAGCATCATATCGACAGGGACGCCCGAGCGGACCAATCGGACGTGCGTGTCGCGCAACCCCGGATTGTACAGCGACCACTGTTCGTCGATCGAAAAACCTTCACGTTGCGCTTCATCACGAAGGCGATCGAGGGTCTGGCTGTCCCCTGCAACCAATAGGTCGACGTCGTCGGTCGCTCGCAATCGGCCATAGAACCCGAGCGACATCGCTCCCATCAGCGCGTAAGGAAGGTTCAGTCGCTCCAGCAAGCCAATGGCGGCTTCCAGGGTTGCCCGAACAGTTGCGCTGGTCATTCCTTCACCGTGACTCGCACCGTTCGCCATGACGTGGCCATGCGTCGCTCGACTTGCTCCATCTCAATGCGAAATCGGGAGACCCGTCGGTCCAGTTCCTCGTCGGATGGATTATCCGATCCCGCCAGATACCGACGCAGCATGTCAATGGACATCGCCGAAAGTTCGCAGGCAAGCCGGAAGTCGCCGTCGAACCGTTCTCCCCGCAACGAGTCGAACGCCCGGCGGACCGCACGTTTCCAGAGCAGTTCACTGGCCATTGGTTCCTCTCTAAGAGTTGCACGAATTGTTGCCGCAAGTGGCCGCCAAAACAAGTTCCCGCACTTGGCGCACGCGCCGACTTCTCGCAAGATGCGTGCATGCACGACCAGTTGACCACGCCGCCGCCACCTAACTCGCCGATCGCGCCGCTGGCCTTGGCGACGTTGTTCATCGGCCCGCTGCGCATCGACCCGCCGGTGCTCGCCGCGCCGATGGCGGGCTACACCAGCTATGCGTTTCGGCAGATCGTGCGGCAGTTCGGCGGCGTGGGGCTGCAGGCGACCGAGATGGTGAACGCACGCGCGTTCGTCTGGCTGGACGAACACGATTGCGAACACCCCGAGCGATTGTGGGGCGTGAAAGACGAGCCGCGGCCGATCGCCGTGCAGATGTGGGACAACGACCCCGACACGCTGGCCAAGGTGGGCGAGCGCCTGGCCCATGAGTATCGCGTGAGCGTCGTCGACATCAACTTTGGTTGCCCGGTGAAGAAGTTGACCGAACGGGCGCACAGCGGATCGTACCTGCTGAGGTTTCCCGACCGGATGGGGCGGATCATCGAGCGTGTCGTCGCCGCGTGCCGGCCGACGCCGGTCACCGCCAAGATCAGGCTCGGTTGCACCCGCGACCAGATGAATGCGATCGACGTGGCGCAGGTGGTGGAGTCGGCCGGCGCAGCCGCACTCACCGTACACGGCCGCACGGCCCAGGACTATTTCGGCGGGCATGCCGACTGGGACCGCATCGCCGCGATCAAGCCGCACCTCAAACGGATGCCGCTCATCGGCAACGGCGATCTCGATTCGCCCGCCAAGGTGATCGCCGCGTTTCGCCGCTACGGCGTCGACGGCGTGATGATCGCGCGCGCGGCGATCGGCCGGCCCTGGCTGTTTCGCCAGATCGAGGCCGCCCTGCGCGGTGAGCCGGTGCCGCCCGATCCGACGTTCGACCAGCAGCGGCAACTGATGCTGCACCACTACGATCTGATTTGCCAAAGATTCGACGAACGCAGCGGTACGCTGTTGATGAAAAAGTACGCCTGCCACTATGCCAGCGGCAAGCGCGGCGCGACGACCTTCCGTGCACGGGTCACCAAGGTCTCGACGCGCCAGCAGTTTCTCGACGTCGTCGACGACTACTTTCCGCGGGACGACGAGGCGGCGGTGCGAGCGGCGCCCACAGACTGCACGGTTCGGGTATTCCATCCGACGCCTGTTACACCTTAAACTGTCTCGCGCAAGTAGTCGGGAATCGTGGCCCTCACGCGCCCCCGGACGCCGTGGTGCCGGCGGTGCGTGACGGCGGCTTGGTTTTTTACTGTTCGTGGAGAGATCCATGCGTAATCTCAGCCGTGCCGTTACTGTCACGACACTATTGCTCTTGGGCGGTGCGACGTTGGCCTGGTCGGGCGCCGAGGACCCCGGCGAGCAGACGCCGATCCGCATCCTATTCCTTGGCGACAACGGCCACCACCGGCCGGCCGCCCGGTTCAAGCAGATCGAGCCTGTGCTGGCCGAGCGCGGCATCAAGCTGACTTACACCGATCGCGTCGCCGACTTGAACGCAAAGACGCTCGGCGAATACGACGGACTGGTCGTGTACGCCAATCACACCACAATGTCGGCCGAGCAGGAAGCGGCGCTGGTTGAGTTCGTCGAGGGCGGCAAGGGATTCGTCCCGTTGCACTGTGCGTCCGCATGTTTCGGATCGAGCACAAGGTATGTGTCTCTTGTCGGCGGCCGGTTCTCGAAGCACGGGTTCCGCAAGTTCCAAACTCGGATCATCGACGCACAGCATCCCGCCGTGCGCGGACTCAGCGGATTCGAGGTCACAGACGAGGATTACACGCACTCCGATGTCGCCGCCGACATTCAGGCGGTGATGGTACGCGACGAGGCGGGCGGCTATGAGCCGAGTTGCTGGGTACGTCAGCAAGGCAAAGGCCGCGTCTTCTACACTGCGCTCGGCCACGATGAAAAAACTTTCGGGCAACCGCAGTTTCACAAGCTCGTCGAGAATGGCATCCGCTGGGCGACCGGCCGCCTGACCGACGACCTGCCGCCACTCGAATACGTCGACGCCGGCGCGCCGATTCCTCACTACACCCCCGGCCAGAAGTGGGGCACACAGGGCGAGAACCTGAACAAGATCGCCAAGCCGCTGCCGCCCGAACTATCCATCAAACATATGCACATGCCGGAAGGGTTCCGCGCGGAACTGTTCGCCGCCGAACCGGACATCAAGAAGCCGATGGCCGGTTCATGGGACGAACGCGGACGTCTCTGGATCATCGAGAGCGTCGACTACCCGAACAAGCTGCTCGACGACCCGCACCAAAACGGCAACGACCAGATCAAGATTTGCGAAGACACCAACCAAGACGGCCGCGCCGACAAGTTCACCGTGTTCGCCGACAAGCTGAACATCCCGACCGCGATCGTGAACACGCACGGCGGAGTCGTGGTCGCGTGCGCCCCGCACCTCCTGTTCCTCAAGGACACCGACGGCGACGACCGGGCCGACGTGCGCGAGATCATCCTCACCGGCTTCGGCCGCGGCGACACGCACGCCGTCACCTCGAACCTGCGCTACGGCCTCGACAACTGGATTTGGGGCGTGTGCGGCTACTCCGGCGGCAAAGTGAAAGTGACGCGGCCGGCCTCCGCCGTCACGACTGCTCCCTCTCCCCGTCTGCGGGGAGAGGGCCGGGGTGAGGGGTCTGGGGAGCAAGCAAAAAAACTAGTGAACTCGAACAACGTGCCGACTACCCCTCACCCCAACCCTCTCCCCGCAGACGGGGAGAGGGAGGAAGAGATTTCGTTCCGCCAGTGCATCTTTCGCTTCAAACTAAACGGTGGGTCGACCGAGGTTTCTTCCGGGACAAGAAGGACGGAAGAGACGCAAGTGACGAAATCTGGCAATCAGCAATCAGCAATTAGCAATCAGCAATCTCTCCCCCGCGTCACCGCCTTCGAGGTCATCACCCCCACCTCGAACAACACCTGGGGCCTCGGCTTCAGCGAGACCGGCGACGTGTTCTGCTCGACGGCGAACAACCAGCATCTCGTCCACATGGCGATCCCGAACCGCTACTTCGAGATGGTCCGCGGCTGGCACGGCGTCGGCAGCGCCGGAATCCAGGACCACAATAAGGTACACCCGATCGTCGGCGACTTCCGTCAGATGGACTGGCACGGCGGGTTCACGGCCGCGGCCGGCTGCGAGGTGTACACAGCCCGCAGCTTCCCGCCGGAATATTGGAACCGCGCCGTGTTCGTCTGCGAGCCGACCGCGCGGCTGGTGCACATCGACTGGCTCGTGCCGAACGGTTCCGGCTTCATCGCCCGCGACGGCTGGAACCTCGTGGCCTCGACCGACCCGTGGTTCGGCCCGGTCGATGCCAAGGTCGGTCCGGACGGCGCCGTCTGGATCCTCGACTGGTACAACTACATCATTCAGCACAACCCCACGCCCGCCGGCTTCAAGACCGGCCGCGGCAACGCCTACGAAACTCCACTCCGCGACCAAACGCACGGGCGGATTTATCGCGTCGTGCACGACGCGGAGAAATCGTCCAGCGTTGGGGTGGCTGGGGTCGATTCTTCGAGCACCCAGGCTGCGGGCGACAAAGCGACTCCCAAGGAAGTCGTAGTGCAGGCGGATCGCCTGCGGTTTCCTTTGACGACATTGCAGGCGGGCCGCCTGCACTACGCTAACGAAAAGGCTGGGGGCTCGAAGACTCGACCCCAGCCGCCCATTCGACTCGACCGCGCGACGCCGGAGCAACTTCTTGCCGCCTTTTCGGACAAGAACATGTGGGTGCGCCTGACTGCGCAACGGTTGCTCGTCGAAAGCAAGCGGAAAGAACTGGCGCCGCAGCTCCACGAGACTCTGATGAGCTACGTGAGAGACAAGGTGGGTCGAAAGGCCGATGGGCTTCCGACAGCGATTGAACTCTCGGCACTTCACGCCCATCAGACTGAGGAGGGCCTCGCCGAGACACCGCGACTCAACGGCATACTTTTACCGCCGCAGCGGGACCGTTACGTGGCTGGTCATCCGAAGGAGCGATTGGCAATGCTCCTGTTCAGCGCGAATTCAGAACCGTCCACGGTTTCAGGTGAGAACGCCGCGAGGTTCCTTTCGGAACCACAGAGTGCTTCTGATCCGTGGATCCCATTGGCCGCCATTGTTGCGGGCGCCAAGAGTGACGTGGGATTTCTTTCCGCGGCTGCGCTGAATTTGAAGTCGGATGTAGCGTCAACGAAACGAGTCACCGACGCCGTACGCACCGTTGCCGAAAACTTCGCACGTCGCAAACCTGATGACGAGGATATCGGCGTCGTGATTCGTTCACTGAGCGCTTCGGAAGTTCCGATCGTTGCCGATGCGGCAGTCGCTGGACTCGCTGCCGGTTGGTCATCGGAGCACAGGTCGAAACTTGACGAGGACGCCAATGACGCGCTAGACGCGATGGTCGGCAAGCTATCACCTCAGGGACAACTCGCGCTCGCGAAGCTTGCCGGTCGGATGGGAATTCGCGGCAAGTTCGAGGCGTCGGCGGCTGGAATCAGAAAGACGATGCTGACGCGGATCGGCGATACAAAACTCGCAGACGAGTCGCGTGTTGCCGCCGCGCGGCAACTGGTTGCCGTCGGTAGCGACGATGAGTCGATGAAATCGCTGCTCGATCTCGTCACGCCCGCGGCGAGTCCCGCGCTGTCCGGCGGCATCATCGAAGCGCTCGGCGAAAGCGGCTCGGACGAAGTCGGCGCGGCGATCCTCGAGCGCTGGCCGTCGCTGACTCCCGCGACGCGACGGGCGGCCCTGGCGGCACTCGTGAAGCGGCCGGCGTGGTCGAAGGCGCTGCTCGATGCGATTGAAGCGGGCAAGGTCGATTCGACCGATCTGGCGTCGGACCAGGCGACGACGCTGGCCGGGCATCCCAACAAGGCGATCGCGGAGCGGGCGAAGACGGTGCTCGCGCGCAAGGGACGCCTGCCGAACCCGGACCGGCAGAAGGTGATGGAGGAGTTCGAGCCGATCACGAAGGAAACAGGCGACGTGGCCGCGGGCAAGGCGGCGTTCACCAAACATTGTGCCAAGTGCCACACGCATTCGGGCGAAGGGTCGAAAGTCGGCCCGGACCTCACCGGCATGGCCGTACACCCGAAGATCGAACTCCTAACGAACATCCTCGACCCCAGCCGCTCGGTCGAGGGCAACTACCGCGCGTACCTGGTTGCCACCAAAGACGGCCGCGTGCTCACCGGCCTCTTGGCCTCGGAAACAAAGACCGCGCTCGAACTGTTCGACCCCGAGGGCAAGAAGCAGATCGTACTGCGCGAGGACGTCGAGGAGTTGCTCGAATCGCCGAAATCGCTCATGCCCGAGGGGTTCGAGAAACAGATCACTCGCGAGGAACTCGTGAACCTGCTGGAGTTTCTCGCCGCCCGCGGCAAGTATCTGCCGCTCGACCTCGCCAAGGTCGCCACGGTCGTCAGCACGCGCGGCATGTTCATCAACGAAGACTCCGACGTCGAGCGACTCATCTTCCGCGACTGGTCGCCAAAGACGGTCGAGGGCGTGCCGTTCGTGCTGGTCGATCCGCAGGGCGACCGCGTGAAGAACGCCGTTCTGCTCAACGGTCCACAGGGCGCGCTGCCCCCCAAGATGCCCAGGTCGGTGACGCTGCCGTGCAACGCGCCGGCGCGAGCGATTCACTTGCTCTCGGGCGTGGGCGGCTGGGCGTTCCCGTTCAATCGCGACGAGACCGTGTCGATGATCGTGCGCTTGCACTACGCCGACGGCGCGACCGAAGACCACGAACTGAAGAACGGCGTCCACTTCGCCGACTACATTCGCGTCGTCGATGTGCCGCAGTCGAAGCTCGCGTTCCGCCTGCGCGGCCAGCAGATTCGCTACCTCGCCGTTCAACCGAAGCGCACCGACACGATCGAACGGATCGAGTTGGTGAAGGGCCCCGACGCCACGGCCCCCGTCGTGATGGCCGTGACGGTCGAGACGCAGTAGGTTCGCAGCGGCCCGCCCCGACCGAAATCGTGCAGGACCCAGATGCTCTCGCAAACCCTGATCTTGCTGTCCGCAATCGGAATCAGTCCTGCGTCAGCCGACGAGTGGACGCCGGCCGCCGGGCGACTCATGACGCGATGGGCCAAAGACGTATCGCCCGACCGCGTGCATCCCGAATACCCGCGGCCGCAGATGGTTCGAGACCGATGGGTTAACCTGAACGGACTGTGGCAATACGCCATTCGACCCAAGGACCAGCCGCGGCCCGAGCGATTCGACGGCAAGATACTCGTGCCGTTCCCGGTTGAGGCCGCGCTGTCGGGCGTCATGAAACAGGTTGGGCCGGACAACCGGCTGTGGTATCGCCGAACGTTCGCGCCGCCCCAACTGCAAGGCGCACGACTGCTGTTGCACTTCGGCGCCGTCGATTGGGACACAACTGTTTGGGTGAACGGCAAGCAAGTGGGCTCGCACCGCGGCGGCTACGACCCGTTCACTTTCGACATCACCGATGCGCTCGCCTCTGCGGGCGACCAGGAGTTAGTCGTGAGCGTCTGGGACCCGACCACCGCCGGCTACCAACCGATCGGTAAACAACACCTGAACCCGCATGGCATCTGGTACACGCCCACCACCGGTATCTGGCAGACCGCGTGGCTCGAGCCGGTGCCCGAGTCGCGGATCGCGTCTCTCACGATCACTCCCGACCTCGACGCGAAGTTGGTGCGCGTCGCCGTGCAAGTCGCCGGACCACGGGCAGGACTTTCGCCAAGTGTGTGGGTTGAAGCGAATGACAAGGCCACGGGGGTAGAGCTGATTCCCGACGGTTCGATCGACGAAGTCGAGGACCTGGCCGTCGAGGTTCCGATCGTGCGGCCATGGTCGCCCGCCGACCCGTTCCTCTACGACCTCCGCGTGGAACTCAGCCGCGATGACAAGGTGGTCGATTCCGTGCGGAGCTACTTCGGCCTGCGCAAGATCTCACTCGGCAAAGACGAAGCGGGAGTGACTCGCATCCTGCTCAACAACAAGCCGCTCTTCCAGTACGGGCCGCTCGATCAAGGCTTTTGGCCGGATGGACTCTACACCGCGCCGACCGACGAAGCGCTCCGTTACGACATCGAGCAAACCAGAAAACTGGGCTTCAACATGATTCGCAAGCATGTGAAGGTCGAGCCGGCTCGGTGGTACTATCACTGCGACAAGCTGGGGATGCTCGTGTGGCAGGACATGCCCAGCGGCGACAAACACGCGAAGTGGGACCCGTTCGGCCGGCACGACAACACCGAGACAACTCGCTTGCCGGAATCGGCCGACAACTTCAACCGCGAGTGGCAGGCGATCATCGATTCGCTGCGGAATCATCCCAGCATCGTGATGTGGGTGCCGTTCAACGAAGGCTGGGGGCAGGCCAACACGGTCGCCGTCACGAAGTGGACCAAAGAGCACGATCCGACCCGGCTCGTGAACTGCGCGTCGGGCGGCAATGACTTCCCGGTCGGCGACGTCATCGACGTGCATCGCTACCCCGGCCCGTTCGCCCCGAAACCGACCGCCGACCGGGCCGCCGTGCTCGGTGAGTTCGGCGGCCTCGGCCTGCCGATCAAGGGACACACCTGGCAAGACGAAAAGAACTGGGGCTATCGCTCCTTCACGAAGAGCGAGGACTTGCAGCGAGCCTACGTCGGGTTGCTCGGCGCGCTGCGGCCCATGATCGGTCAAGGAGTCAGCGCGGCCGTGTACACGCAAACGACCGACGTCGAAATCGAAGTCAACGGCCTGATGACCTACGACCGAACCGTGTTGAAGATGGACGCCGATGTGATCGCCAAGGCCGCTCGCAAGCTCTACCTGCCGCCGCCGAAGGTTACGACGCTTGTCCCGACGTCGGAGCACACCGCTCAGACGTGGCGATACACGGCCGACAAACCAGCCGACGGCTGGCAGAAGTCCGACTTCGACGATTCGTCGTGGAAGTCCGGCCCCGGCGGTTTCGGCGAACCGTCAACACCCGGCAGCGTCGTGAAGACGCCTTGGAAGACGAACGACATCTGGCTGCGTCGCGAGTTCGACATTGCCGGCGATGGTAAGCCATTCATGGCGGTCCACGAACTCGCATTGCGAATCCATCACGACGAAGACGCCGAAGTGTTTTTGAACGGCGAGTTGATCGCACAAGTCACCGGCTACACGACGCAGTACGTCGAAGTGCCGCTCGATGAGGCCGCTCGCAAGACGCTCAAAGCCGGCAAGAACACGCTCGCCGTCCACTGCCATCAAACCGGCGGCGGGCAGTACATCGACCTCGGCATCGTCGACCTTTCGGAGGCCGCCACCGACTCCAAGTAACCAGCCAAGTACGCCCGGCAGGAGTCGAACCTGCAACCGGCGGATTAGAAATCCGCTGCTCTATCCGGTTGAGCTACGGGCGCGCGTCGATCCATTCTTACCAATGGCTCGCCTTGCCGACAATTCACGTTGGCGTCCTGTACTCAGATGACTCCGCCGTGCGTCGACTTATACTTTGGCTCTGACATTCGCGGACGATCCCGCTAGAATCCTCCGCGTGTTGACCATCTACAGTGGGTCTACTTCTCTCGGAACGAGCAACTTGCCTTGGCCGTCACCAACGAATTGAACAAGTCGCGCGGAAGCGTGTGGGATGTACCGCCCGACACGACGCTGAGTGTGGGGTCACGGCACATCTTCGCGTTGGCTGGAACGATCGCCGTCGGCACGGTGGTCGGCGGCCTGGGTACGCTGAGCTTCCCGGTTCACGAAACGCCCAGCGGGTTCACGCCGGCGGTCGCGATTCAGGTGGTCGCGGGGATATGGTTCGGCGCATGGGGCGTCGTTGCGGGCGTTATCTTTCCCGCCATTGTGCGATCGCTGACGGGACCCGACAACCTACCCGGGCGCGTGCTGGCGGACCTCGTGCTAAGCGGGTTGCCTGCGTTTTGGTTCCGTTATTCTCGGCGCGATCCTCGATTGCGCCTGCGACGCGACCGGCTGGTTTACCTTGTGGTTGTCGTCGGCCTCGGCAACCTGATCGCCGCGGCGATCGGGACGACTTCGCTCGCGCTAGCAGACGTCGACAACTGGCGGCCGAGCCGCTGGCTCGCTCACGTCGTGGCGTGGTTTGCGGCCGGTGCGGGTCCGTGTTTGGTGTTGGGCTTGCCCCTGTTGCGCACGCTGTCGCCGGTGATCACTCGATCCAGTCTGTTCTGTCGCGGCTGGTGGCAGTCGGCGGCGGGACGGGAGCCGTCGATGCGTCGGTTTCGCCATCAGCCGATCATCGTCAAGATCCTGTTGGGGTTGTCGGCTGCCGGGTTCTTGCCGCTGCTGTTGGTCGTCGCGGTGCACTTGTGGGACGACTATCGCCAGGCTCGCCTGAGGGTTCGCACCGTTCAGTCGGAGTTGGCAGAGCAGATCGATCGTGACCTGCGGCAAGTGCTGGCCACGCATGAATCGGCTGTGGCGCGGTACGTCGCCAATCTGGCTGCGTCGCCATCGCCAGAGTCGTTGTCGCCCGGCCATCTTCCCCTCTCGCCGATCATGACCAGCCTGGCGCCGACGATGCAAACGGCTCAGCTCGCGGAGATTCAGGAGTCGCACCGCATTGACAACGCGGTGATGCAGACGATGACCACGGGCAAGACCGCCGTTCAGACTGGCCCCGGCCCACCGCCTGAGCGGCGTCGAGCGATCAACCTGATGCGACTCGTGCCCGGCGGCGCCCAGGCGGGCACCGTGGTGATCGACTCGATCGTGCTCGACGAGTTGGAGCAGTACGTCTTTGCGTCGGCCTCGCGGCAGCGCTACGAGTACGCCCTGTTTGGTTCGGACGGTCAGACGCTGCTGCAGACCGATCGGTTTGGCGTCGTCGAACCCACCGAGGACGACGGCGACGCGATGGAGGTTGTGGACGGCGCCACGCTGCTGCGCCATTGGCGGACATTGCGGCCCACCGGCTGGAAGTTGGGGCTGATGATTCCGCAAGTGTACGGCGTGAAAGAGGCGCTCGCGGAGCGCCGCAATCCGACGGCGGTGATCACGACGCTGGCGCTGTTCGCCGCGCTCATGATCGGCGGCTACTTGGCTCGCACGGTGGAACAGCCGATCAGCGAGTTGACTCGCACCGTTCGGCAGGCCGGCCGGCTGGATGTCGAGATCGAAGCGGTCGTACACGGCCACGACGAGATCGGCGAGTTGGCGGCGACGTTCAACGAGATGTCGCGGCAGTTGCGGCGATCGATCGCCGCGCTCGAACGGACTACGGCCGAAAAGGAACGGCTGACCTACGAGAGGAACTGGCCGCCAGTTTGCAGCGACGCATCTTACCGGCCGCAGCGCCACAGATAACGGGGTTTGACCTGGCGGGGTTGTGCATGCCGGCACGCGAGGTCGGCGGCGACTTTTACGATTGGCACGCCCTGTCGGACATTCGCTGGGGCTTGCTCATCGGCGACGCGTGCGGCAAGGGGCTGCCTGCGGCGTTCCTGGTGAACGAGGCCCGTTCGCTCGCGCTGAGCCACCTGCAGGATAGCCCGTCGCCCGGCGTGGTGTTGCGGCGGACCAACCACACGCTGTTTCAGGTCCAGTCGCTCGAAGCCGCATTCACGACGATGTTCTGCGCCGTGTTGACCGTGCCGAGCGGTCGGCTGCAGTTCGCTTCGGCGGGCCACCCGGCGGCTATCCTGTATCGGTCGTCGACCGGCGTACTCGCTGCGCTCGACACACGTGGCCGGCCGCTTGGCGTGGAACCGGAAAACCCAATCGAGCAGGACGAGATTACGCTGGTCCCCGGCGACGTCATGGTTGCGTTCTCCGATGGGGCGCTCGATGCGATGAACCCGGCTGGCGAACCGTTTGGTCGCGCGCGGCTCGAACACCTGGTCCGCGAGCATCACGCCCAACCCGCCGCAGAACTTGCCGCCCGCATTCAGCAGAGCGTCCAAGAATACTGTGCCACTAGCCAGCAGTTCGACGACTTCACTCTCCTGGTCCTTCGTGCCCTCGAACCCGAGGAAGTCAACGAAGTCGGGCGCGTCGACTAGCGCCAGAAGATTCACGCCAGTTTGGGCGATCAATCAGCGGCGTATCCTTACGGTCGGCCCTTACATCAACCGCGTCAACAAGTTGCTATCCGCGTCGGGTCGGGCTATACTCCTTGCGACCACTCTGAACCCTGCGGGCCGCGGGCCACTCTGGCCGTGAATCCCGCGGGCGAGCCGACGACTAAGTACTGTGCCGCTAAGTACTGTGCCGCATTGAATAGGGTCTGAAATCCGCCTCGGTCGTTTAACCCGCAGCCGCAGGCGAGGTACGGCTGGCGTTGTTGTGCCTCACCTCGCCTGCGGCTGCGGGTTAAACGAGGTTAAACGAACCTCTTTCAATGTGGAGTAATCCCGATCTAACGGCGGACGGCGACCGCAGCCGAAATTCGTGCTGGAAGATTACTTGAGGCCGCCGCTACAATAGGTTCACAAACTTGGCAATTTGCCCCGGTTGGACGGTTTCGCGAGTCACTTTTGGGGAGTTCGATCATGTCTAAGGCGATTTGGCGTCGAGGCGTCGTTCTGGGTTTGCTGGCCATGGGCGCGGCATCTCTTGTCGCAGCGAACGGCGGCGAAACTGCAACTGGCTCGGCGGTGACTGTAAGCACCTACAAGGCTCCCGACGGCCAGACCTATGCGGCCTTGTCCGTCAAGGCGGACTTCGGTCGACCGGTCGCCGGCCGGCGTGACCTTCTCGTGCTCGTGGACACTTCGGCCAGCCAAACTGGGGCGATCCTGAATCGGGCCGTCGAGGTAGCTTCTGGAGTCGTGGGCGGACTGAAGAATGGCGACCGGGCCGCCCTCGTGGCGATGGACGTAACTACCGAGAACCTGAGCGGCGGATTTGCCGCGCCCGGCGCCGACGGACTTCGCACGGGCCTCGCAAAACTCAACCGCCGCGCTCCGCTCGGCACCAGCAACCTCGAGGCGGGCCTGCGTCAAGCTGCCGAACTGTTCACCGAGGCCAACTCCGGCGCGCGATCGATTGTGTACGTCGGTGACGGGCAGCACACGGCCGGCCTGTTCTCGCCGGCCAAGATCGCCGCGATCAGCAGCGAGCTGCGCAACCAGCGCGTGGCGGTGCACACGGTGGCCGTCGGGCGCGACGTCAACGAGACCGTGCTTCAGCGACTGGCCGCCGAAACGGGCGGACGATTCTTTAACGCGGCCGACAAGGACGACGTCGCCGGCATGATTGCGAACCTGGTGGCAGCGGCCGGTTCGCCGGTCTGCTACGGCACACGGCTGGACCTGGCCGGCGACGATCTGCCGGTGCTGCCGCAAGTCGCGCCGCCGTTGCGTGCCGATCAGGCGACTCTGTTCCTGGTGCGCGGAACGTTCGACGCACCGATCCAGGTCTCGGTCAGCGGTGAAGTACAGGGCGAGGCAGTCTCTCGGGCCTGGACGGTGAGCGCGGGGCGATCAAGCGAGGACCTCGCCTACCTGCCTGACCTCTGGTCGAAGTGGTCGGCCGAGGCGTCGGCCGCGGCGCCGAGCGACGCGAAGAGCATCATGGAACTCGCCGCGGGCGATCACGAGAAGGACGTCGATACACTGTTGTCCTTGGGCGAGATCGCAGCGCGACGCGGCCAAGTGCAAGAGGCCGAGAAGTTCCTGAACGAAGTGCTCAAGCACGATCCGAAGAACCTCGAGGCAAAGACGCTGTTGCGCGGACTGGCCACCAAGAAGAAAGAGATTCTGCTGGCCCAGGCTGGTCAGGAACCCGGCGCGCAGCCGCCTCCGCCACCTCCGCCCGCACCCGCGGCCGGGAACCAGCCGCCCGCGCCGGCCGATGCCAAACCAGAGGTCGAAGAACCGGCCGGTGCCCAGCCACAAGCTCCGCGCACGCCGCAACCACGCGCCGACATCGCCACACTCAAAGAACGCGAGAAGGCCGCGGTTGAACAACTGCGCACCGAAGTCAACGCTCAAATGGCCGAGGCGAAGCGTCTGATGCAACGCGAACCGCAGCGAGCCATCGATCTGCTCAAGGGCTACACGCTGCTCCGTATCGAGTCGGCGACTGACGCGCCCGAGTCCCACCGCGACACGCTGCGGCGCCAGGTCGAGAGCGCCCTGCGCCAGGCCGCTCGCGAGAAAGAGCGGGTCGACATGGAGGACGCCGCCCGACAGCAGCGAAACGCCCAAGGCGCCGAGATGAAACGGCTGAACAACCTGCTGAACCAGAAGAACGAGGAAGTTCATCAACTGATGGAACAGTTCTGGGCCTTGATGGCCGAGGAATCGTATCGCGAGGCCCTGACCGTCGCGCGGCGCATGCGCGATAAGGACCGCGAAACGCCACTGGCCATGTTGGCACCGTTCCACGCCGAGATGGAGGGGATCGCTCATGACCTCAACGAACTCAAAGAGATCCGCAAGCACCGCGTGCTGCTCACGCTGCTGCAGATCGACAAGTCGCACATCCCGTTCCCCGACGAGCCGCCGATCGAATACCCCGACGCGCGGTGGTGGGAAGAGATGAGCAAGCGGCGAGCGAAGTGGGCGCGCGTCGATCTGACCGTGCCCAGCAAGGCTGAGGAGAAGATCAGCGCGAAGCTGAAGGATCCGGTAACGCTCGAATTCGTCGAGACGCCGCTGAGCGACGTGGTCGACTTCTTGCGCGACTACACCGACGTCAACATCGTACTCGACCGCGTGGCACTCGAAGAGGAAGGCGTCACCAGCGACACGCCCGTCACGATCCACGTCGAGCAGATCGCTCTCAAGAGCGCTCTGAAGCTCCTGCTGGGCGGCCTGAACCTCACTTACGTGATCAAAGATGATGTGCTCCAGATCACCAGCCAGCTCTCCGCCGGAAACGAGCTCGTGCACAAGGTCTACCCGGTCGCCGATCTGGTCATCCCCGTTCAGTCGGGCGGTGGCGGCATGATGGGTGGCGGCATGGGCGGCGGCATGGGCGGCTTCGGCATGCGAAACGTCGGCAACGGGCCGGGCGGCGGCGGCGCTGGCGGTGGCGGCGGTGCTGGCGGCGCCGGTGGTGGCGGCGCCGGCGAAGACCTGAGCGATGAACTGATCAACCTGATTCAGGAAGTGATCGCGCCGGACACGTGGGACGTGCGCGGTGGCGAAGGCTCGATCCGTTACTGGCGTCGGAACCCGGCCCTGGTCATCAGACAGACATCAGAAATCCACGAGCAAATCGGCGGCGTGCTGGACCAATCGCGTCGCGCGAACGGCCTGAGAAACGTAAGCCCTTTTTAGCGGCCGGGCTCGGCTCCCAGGACGATGAGCCGAAGGCCCGGCAGAAACAGGCGAGGGACGCCGCACCGACCAACCCAGCCCGTTCGTCCAAGGCGGACCTCGACCCCGAGGTTGTCTGGGATCGGCACTTTGCGCAACACAAGGAATCTTCGGCCGGCGTTCGCGCCGCCCTTGAGGTTCTGGTCAAGTCCAAGAAACCCGATCACGGCGTCGCGCTGCTCAAGGCTGCCATTCGGCACGGCTTCAACGAGCCGTGGATGTACGAGTCGCTCGCGCTACTTCAAGAGGCTACCGGCGCCGACAAGCAGGAGATCCAACGAACTCTGCTCTCCGCGGCCGATGTCGTCTCCGACTCACCCGACGCCCAGTACCGTGTCGCTCGACGACTCGCGCGACATGGTCTAAAGGAGGCCGCGATTCGACTCTATCGCGAGGCCTCCGAGAAAGTGCCGCTCGCGCCGGAACCCTACCTGGAGAGTCTGGACCTGGCCGCCGAGCTTGTCGATGGCCGCACTGTGGCGTGGGCTGCTTCGCACCTGCTCGCGCACGGTTGGGTGAACGTGCAGGACGAACTGCACAAGAAGGCCCGCAGCCAAGCCGCCGACGTCGAGAACAAGCTGCGCCGCGCCGGCCGCACATCCGAAGCTGATGCGCTGGTCGAACAGGTTCGGCGGGCCGACACGCGCGACCTGGTCGTGCGCATTGGCTGGCAGGGCGACGCCGACATCGACCTGCGAGTAGTCGAGCCGCCCGGCACGGTCTGCTGTGCACAGAATCGAGTTACGGGCGCCGGCGGCGTGCTGGTCCGCGACAGCTTCGGCAAGGACGCGGGGTCGGCCAAGAACACGGCTGAGCTTTACGTTTGTGCCCGCGCGCTGCCCGGTGACTACGAGATTCGTGTGGACCGCGTTTGGGGCAGTCCGCTCGGCGGCCGCGTCAAGGTTGAAGTGACGTATCACGAGGGTTCGCCGGACGAGAAGCACGACACGTTCTACGTTCCGCTCGGCGCGACCAAGCCGCTGTTAGTGAAACTCGAAACCGGCCGACGCACCGGACTGCTGGCGATTCCGCAATACGTTCCGCCAGGCGTGGGCGTCGCATCGTCGGGCCGACTGCCGATCCAAGAACTGATGGGGCTGTCCGATCGGACGTCGGCCGGCGATCCGGGCGGGCGAGCCGGCCCCTACGGCGGGCCGCAGCACCTCTTCCAATTCGGCGGGGCGGTCGGCGGCGGGGCGGTAGCTTTCAATCCGACCATTACGCCCTTCTTCTTCGGCGCCGGATTTACCGCTCAGGCGGTGATCTCCGCGGATCGACGTTACGTTCGCCTCAACGTGTTTCCGCAGTTCAACTCACTGGCCGGCGAGCGTCGTTTCCAAGTCACCGGTGCTGCGGGTGGCGGATTCGGCCAGTAACACCGCCCGGCAGGAGCGAGGATTCTACGGCGGTTAGGAAACACGGGCTCAGGAGACTGGAACGTTAGAACGTGCCCACTGTCTAGCGGCTTTGGACACCCAAGTCAGTCAGTAGGTCGAGCAATGCGCCCAGCGCCGTGGCGTCGCTTGAGAACGAGCGTGTGGTCCAAGTTCCGTTGAAGCTGTACTCGACAACCGAGCCGCCCGATTCGTAACCGTAGACGACACGTGAGTTGCCATTGGTCGGCATCGCGGCGATCGGGCCGACCATCGAGGCTACGCCGTCCACCGCCGGAAGTTCCTGCACTCGCCAACCGGCGCCGTCGCCTGCGACTTCAACGATACGGCCGCCTGACTGTGCGTAGATGAACCGCTGACCCAGCGAACCGGGCACGACGATCATCGAACCGTCGATGGCGCCCGCGCCGGCCAGCCGCTCGCTGATGTCCTCGAACTGCCAGCTCCGCCCGGCTCGCGTGAAACGGATGAGGCGTCCATCGACGCTTCGCGCAAACACTTCGAGCACGGCGCGAAGCGGGCCGCCGAGCACAACGTTGGCCGCGACGTCGCCGGCAAGCTGAGGTCCGCCGGCCGCCGCGCTGATGTCCGTTGTCCGCCACTTGCGCCGCGACGGCATGTACTCGATCAGGTGCCCGTTGCTGCCGACCACATAGTTCGCGCTGAGTGTGGGTGGCGTCACGGCCGTCGATGCGCCGGCGCCGCCGGGCGGCGTAAACACGGCGGACCGCCAGCCGTCGGAATCGTTGCCCGCGTAGACGGCGACGCCGCCGGATGCGGCCCGGCCGCTGATCACGAACGAATCGTTCGCGCCGTCGATGCGCCGCACCGCGAGGTTGCCGGTGAGGCTGGGTCCACTGGAGCCTTGCGTCAGGTCGGTCGCCGACCAGCTTGTGCCGTTGCCGCGGTGGTGAATTAGGTGTCCGGCCTGATCGAGTGCGAACACACTGGTTGCGCCGTCGGCGGCGCTGGCAACGGCTCCAGCTCGAATCCTGGGTCCTCGCGCGGACGCGGTGACGTTGACGCCGCGGTCGCCGCTGGCACGATCGTAGACGTTCAGGTTGCCCGAACGATCGACCAGCGCGAGCGGCCGATCGGGCAAGAAGATCGTCGAGCCGCGCAGCGTAGCGGGAATGAACGGCCCCACCGCGCCGGCGGGCAGGATGCTGGGCGTGAACGGCGGGAACAACAGGTCGTCGCTCGGCTGACTCGCCACGAGCGGGAACTGATTCACGCTGCCGGCCGGCGGGGTCTGGTTGATGAACGACCAGTATCCACCGGCAAAAATCTGCGGTCCAAATGTCCCAGGCTGCACAAAGGGGAGCAGTGAGACGACCCCACCCGCTCCGGCGGCCCCTGAAGTCGACCCAAACAACAACTCGACTTCCCCGACGTTGTTTGTTGCCGCGCCGCCCAGAACGGCCTCGGCGTTGCGTGCGCCGAACAGTACATCGTCGCCAATCAGCCCGGTGGGGTCGCCCACGTTACCAGCGGCGGCCACGGCGATGCCGTAGTTGTCGCCCGCGAAACGGCCGTTGAAGATGATCCCCTCGCCGGTGGCGCCGATCAGTTCCAGGTCGCGCAGTTGGCCGGAGATGGTGCGATAGTCACGACTGCCGAACATGCCGTACGCGCGGCCAGCGTCGGCCAGCACCGTGACGGCGCCGGTGCGTACGTCGTGGAACGGCGCACCGACCAGAATGTCGCTGACGCCGACCTGACCCGACAAGCCCGCGCTGCCTCTGCCGGTCGGATCGCTGAAGTTTCCACCTTCGCTCAGGGACGTACCTAGTTGTTCTGTTGTGGTGGCGCCGCGCAGCGTCAGGCCAGTCAGGTTCCCAGCCACCACGAAGTTAGTCGCGGTGAGCGGCACGATGTTGCCAGCGGCGTCGCGGCACTGTCGGAAGTTCATCTGCGGTACGCCGACAATGCCCGGGTCGCTTTGGCAGCTACCGTCGGGGAATGGAGTACCGTTCACCTCGCGTCCGAAGATCAGATACACTTCGCCGGCATCGGTCTCGGTCAGGCCACTCTGGGTCACATCGCGCCCCGGAGAGGCGAACATGAAGTCGCTCTTGCCGTCCGGGAGTCCGTCGCCGGTCGTGTCGATGTCGAAGTCGCCGTCGAAGTCGCCCGCGCTGCTGACGGCCGCGCCGAGTCGATCGTTCGGTGACCCACCCTGTACGATGATCGCCTCAAGCGCCTGCAAGTCCGCTTGGACTGAGAGGTCGAAGTTTCCGCCAACGCCGATCAGTTGGGTTCCCGAAAGCAGGTAGGCACGGCCGTGTCGCACGGCTGTGGCCGGCGTACAGGTGTTGACCGTGCAGGCGTCGGGCGCGCCCAACAACACATCGGGCGACGTTGTACTGAGCACGCGGTAACGCCGGTCGCTCGGTGATTCGCTGGCGACCGGAATGAGCGCTGGGTTGCGTAGCGGCGAGATCGCTTGGCCCTTGAACCCTGTTGTGGTCAGTTCTTCGGCGGGTACCCCGCCCAGGTGTGCGCCGTCCGATGGACCGACGACGGTCGCCAGTGGCACCAGCGCGGCGCCCGGTCCGGCAATGCCGCGCAAGCCGCCGAAAACGTAAACTTTGCCGCGGTCCTCGAAAGGCGCGGCGCCAAACAACGGCGAGCTGGTCATGAAGAATCCGTTGCCTATGCCTGCGACGCCGTTACCCATCTGGTCGTCGGCCGACTCGCCTTCGATGATGCGGAAGGTCGCTCCCAATGCGGGTGAGCCGAGATCGATGGTGCCGACAGCGGCGCCGCCCGCCGCGCGGGCCGTGCCGATCACGTTGGCGATGTAGTCGCCGCCGATCAGGTACGCGCGACCCGTCTGCACTGCGGCTCCGTTCCGCGCGAACGGCGCGCCGATCAGCAGGTCGGGGCGCGAGTCGCCGACCACGTCGCCAACCCCTGCCACCGAATAGCCCGCCAGGTCGTCGGCCGAATCGCCGACGATACGAATCGCGCGCTGTGTTGTGAGCAAGTTGTTGATCAGCTCGCAATTCGGCCCGCGCGGACTGACAGGCAGCGGCGTGAGGCATCCGTTGAGCGTGGCGGTGTCAAGTCCTGCGTGTCCGAAGACGACGTAAACCTCGCCCGCGCGGGCGCTCGCGAGCGGCGCTCCAATCGCGAAATCCGCACCGACCAGGCTGGCCGGTGCGTCGTCAAAGATGTTTCCTAGCGGCGCCAGCGCGGTCCCGGCCGAATCAGCCGCCGCAAGGCCCTCGAGGAACGTGCTGGTGAGCAGTTCGCGAACTTCGAGGCGTTCCACACCGGCCCGAAATGTCAGCCGGCCTCGGTTTCTCTTTGGCGTCGACACGTTTATCGCCTCCACTTCACACGAAGTATCACACTCACGGGCAATCCATTGCATCCGTCGTACTACGCCCCACTTGCGCCCCGGTCGAACCCGAGGCGGGTCTGACGTTCGTCGCTACTGGAGCAGGCGAGACCATCCGTCATCGAACCAGAACTCGGCCAGCGCGCCATCCACCAGCTCGGCGTATGTCGCCTGGTTGCCAGTGGAGACGGCCAAGTCAGCGCCCGCAGCCACGCCAGAGTCCACCAATACGTCGCTCGTCCAACTGCCGAGTCGTCCACTGTGCCGCACCAACCCGCCCTGGGCATTGCGGCCGTACACGTGTGAGACTGCGTCCGTGGCGTCGTATTGAACCGCCAGCTCACCGACAATCGCGTCGCTGCCAGCCACGGCGGTCACCGACTCCCATCTCCCGAAGAAGTGCCACAGGCTGCCTTGGTTGTCGAGCGCGAAGACGCCGGGCGCCGCGCCGCGGCCTGTGGGTGGACGCGGTGGAACCGCCAAGCTTCCCGCTGCAACCGCCGGGCCGCCGGCCAGCGCGGTCAGGTTCAGTCGCACCCAGCGTCGGCCGGTCCAGGTGTATTGCTCGACCGTGCCGGCGGCGCTGACCCCGTAGACGTAGATGCGGTCCTTGTTGCGAACGGTTTCGCCCCAACTCGCCAGCCCCGGCTGCAGGATCGGGCCGCGCGTCTCGGCGGTGACGTCGCGAGCGATGTAGCCAACCCGCGCCGGACGGTACTCGATGAGGTGACCTATGCCGTTCAAACCGTACAGCCGCACAGACTCAACGCCGCGAACCTGCATCACCAAGCCCGTAAGACTGTTCGTCAGGGCCGGCAGGTTCTGACCGGTCATGTCGCTGGTCGACCACGACTCGCCGTTGCGGTCGAAACGCACGACGTGTCCGTTGGCGTCGAGCGCGAAGACGGTCCGAGTGGAACCGCCGGGCCGATCGAGGGCCAGCAAGTCACAGCAGACGTCCGGCGCGGTGGTGCCGTCGGAGACGTTCGTGAGCGACCACGTTCCGTCGGCTGCTCGCGCGTACTCCAGCAAGTCGCCGATCGAGTTGGTGCTGTAGATGTACTCGGCGCCGGCTTCGTCCATCGCCACGAAGTTGTTGCTGGCGTCGGTTGACGGGGGTGGCGGGGGCGGACAGCCCTCGTCCACCAGGCCATTGCCGTTGTTGTCGATATTATCGCCGCAGATTTCGTCGATAGGCGGGGGCGGAACGTCGCCAGCCCGGCCGACGATACTCAGCCGTGGTTGCATCACTCTGCGTTCATCGGCGCCCGTGATTGGGAGCAGCCGCAGTCCGGCGGCGCCGCGCGAGCCAAACGTGAATTCATCGGGCGACATGCGGCGCAGTTTCTTGGTGATGCCGCGGAAGATGTCGTCCGGTCGGAACTTGAGCGCCTGGTAGGCCCGAATCGCCGTCGGGTCCAGGGCGTATGGAATATCCGCACTGGCCGCACGAGCGGTGATGCGGAAGTCGGTCGGTTCTGGGAGCAAGCGGTCGGCCAAATCGGCGATCGTCGCCGTGAAGATGCCGCCGTTCTGCACAGCGTCTTGGACGAGATCAAGGTACGCAAGCCGATTGAGCCGCGCGACTCGGCCCGTTCCGCCGAGCAGCCGGGCCATGGCGCGAGCGCTGGCCAATTGCAGCGGGTCGGCCACGAACGTGTCGATGTCCACGGCGGTGATCAGTCCGGGCGTGCCGGCGGCGGCGTCGAGCGCGGCGAGGGCGGCCGGGTTGGCGACGAAGAAGTTCAGCGCGATCGTCCCTTCCACCGCGGCCAGCGCGTTGGCGATGTTTACGTGCGAATAGACGCGATAGCGATGGCTGTTGAACGCCCGTTCCTGTTCCACGCTGTCATCGACGCCGGCCGGCGCGTCGAACGTCGCGCCGATGTTCACGTCTTCACGTGGGATCGCCGTCCACTGCAGGATGGAATTCACGCCGTCCGGATTCAGATACTCCGCGATGTTCGCTGGCACGACGCCGCCGAGCGTGATGGTCGGCGCCGTCACGCCCGGCAAGGTAATCTCGCGCGTCAGGTACTGGTTCAGTCGGCGAATCGTCTGGTCGGCCGAGTCGGGTGCGATGGCGCCGCCGGCGCCGAGCACTTCCGCCCACTGCGCAACAACGTCGTAGCCGAACAGAAAACTCCCCGTCACGAGGGGCGCCGACGCCGAGGTGCCGTCAAAGGCTGGCATGATGGGAGCTGTGCGCACCGCCTGGGCCGACGCGACCAGCGAGCTGTCAAACAGGGATACTCCGAAGGAACTCACGCATGTGCCCGGGGCGATCATGTCCGTGGTGACGTTCCGGTTCGAAAACGCCGCCAGCTTTCCCGGGAAGGCGATGAAATCCTGCGCCGTGCCGGTCGACAACACCTGACAGCGCAGGCTGCCCGTCAAGTTTAGCGGCGGCGTCAGGCCCGAAGCCGTTGTGCCTGCCGTGCCGGCCACGGCAGGCCCGAACGGATAGCTTGCTCCCACTTCCACCACTTCATTCAGAATCGATGGAATGATGCTGCCGCTCATACCGTTGAACAGGTCGCCTTCGTTGCCCGCAGATCCCACAGGCACGATGCCGAGCGGGTGCACTGTGCGATAGTCCTGGAAGATGGCCTTGAGCGGGATGGCGATCGACTGGTCTGTGGCCACGGCCTCCGCATCGCTGTCCAGTGCGTTGTCGGGGTCGCCGAGCCCACGGATGCCTAGCGACATGTTGACCGCGACGATCGGAACCGCCTCGACGGCCGCGGTGCGCGGGTCGTCGGCGAACGGATTGTCGCGGACGAAGCGCACGGAGTTGTAGAGGTCCTGGTTCGTGAAACCGAAGCCCAACGTGTTGATCGGAACGACCAGCGCGCCCGGCGCCATCTGGTGGATGATTCCGGCCACGGCTGTGCCGTGGCCGTTGGTGTCGAAGTTGCCGGGTCCGGGGAACGCCGGGTTGAAACCGGCGGTGACCGTGCCGCGGAATCCGAGGTGGGCGCCGTCGACGCCGGTGTCGACGACGGCGGCCGCCAGGCCCTCGCCCGAATAGGGCGCTCGCAGCTCGCGCAGGTCGGTAAGGCCGATCGCCGTGCCGGACGAAGAATGCGCTAGCGTGTTGGCGTAGAACGCCCAAACGCCGTCGCGGTCGGAAACGAACAAGATCTCACCGTCGGCCGAGAAACTAATGGAGAAGGCATCGCGATAGGCGTCGGCCGGATCATCGCCAGGCGGTGTCACACCGGTGAAGTCCGTGGGCGTCAACACGTTGAAGTTGTTGGCTATCGTAGTGATCGTCGCCAACCCCGTGGCCGGATCTTGCGTGATTTGTTGAACCGAGCGACTGATATAGTCCGTGAAGAAGAGGCCGCCGCCGAAATAGCCAACCGGATCGAACGTCATGTCGCCGATCAGCCGAGTGGCGATCGCCGCCGGAGCAACGACATCCAGGGGCGGCGAGCCAGGCGACGGGAAATGCAGCACGCGAGTGAGCGCAGTGTCATTGGCCTCCAGGTCACTCGACGCTACGAACAGTCCGCCATACAACTGGAACGCTGGTCCACCGAACTGGCCTTGCAGGATGATGCCTCGGTTAGGATCGAACACCATCGCTCGTACGTCGATGTCGTTGTTGGCTGGCGCGGGCGCCAAGGTTGGCAACACGCCCTCTACGTGGCCGCTGAAAAGCGCCGAGGCATCAAGGTCGACCGGATCGGCCTGCACGGGACGGACTCGGAACATCGAGTTGCCGTCGCCCGCGGCGCAGGTGACGCCCACGGCGTTATCGCATGCGACGTCGAGCACATACAGGTCGCGGCCGAATGTGTCGCCCGGCGCCACCGCGATCGCACCGATTTGACTGTCCAGGATGCCTGGTTGGACGACGTCCAAGGTCGAAAACGCGGTGACCCGTCCGGGATTCAGCGGTACGCCGGCCGGCGCCGCCAAGTCGCCATTGGTCAGAAACGCATAGATGGCGTTGCGCGGGTTGATTCCCGGTGTGGTGGTAGAGTCCAACGAACTGACGAACATTGTCGGGCCAGCGCCGTTCAGCAACGGGCTACCGGTGAAGTTGCCGGTAGAATCGAACGCAATGTCGAACCAGTCTTCGTATCCACCGAACGAGGAGCCCCCGCCGGGAATGGTCGCGAAGAGCCGTCGGTTGTCCGCGGGCGACGCGCCGAACGCATTGGCGCCGTACGGGTCGATGCGATAGATATTGCCCGCGAGGTCGCCTGGGTTCGCCCCCGATGGAACCAACCCACCGGTCCCCACGGCTGTGCCCCGTGAGACAACGAATAGATCGTTGCCAAACGCTCCTGTGGGATCAGCTTCGATACGGCCGGCCTGTGTGCTGATCAAGCGGAAACTGACGAACCCGTCGTCGGCAAACGTAGCGGAGCCGATCATCGGCTGATAGGAAGTGCCCGTCACCATGACTGGTGCGAGCAAACAACGGTCTTCGAGACGTTCGATCGCGCCGAGAAAACACTTGTTTCGTTCGGTCCCTCGGGGCTTCAGTCTTGCCTTGCGCATCCTCTTTCTCCTTACACCAACCGAAATCAGACCGTCCTTGAGACATCGGCGAAACGGCAAACCGTCAACGCCGGAGGCGGTCTGTGGGGTCGCCGTGTTTTCCTGGGTCTGTCCGTCAATCTCGTCAGATGGTCGGTGCGGAATCCTGAAGCTTAGTACTGTGTCGCATTGAATAGGGGTCTGAAATCGGCTTCGGTCGTTTAACCCGCAGCCGCAGGCGAGGCATGGCTGGCGTTTGTTGTGCCTCGCCTGCGGCTGCGGGTTAAACGAACCCCTTTCAATGTCGAGCAGTACTTAGTGCCGTCCTGGCCCACAATGTGGCCTCCCTCTCTGCGACGGCTCATGCCTCGGTTCCATCGGCGTGCAAGTGGACGGTGGAGCGTAAGGCCACAGCAAAAGCCACCGACAGCGACTATCCACACACACTCCCCCCCGGAGTGTGTGCCTCACAGAACCAGCGAGAATCCCAAGATGTGCAGGACTCGCGGCGATTCCGGTCGCTCCCCACGTGCATCCTCTCTGTACCGACCTCGTAATCAAGCCGGCCCTCGGCGGCAGCTACCGCCGAGGTCCGGCCGGGATTTTTGACTTCAAGCGGGCGTTCAATCCGCCCGCTTTGGCAACCTAGCGAGCGCCCGTAGCTGGGATGTTCGCCCGGCGCCGTACGTCCAACTCAATTGCGCCAAACGCCGATTCGTGGCGTTGGATCGTCATCTGCAACGCGCCCAACAGTCGCTTTGCGGTGTAGAAGTTCATGATCAGTCGCTGCGAGACCTTGACTTCTTGCCGACCGGTGGCGAACGGCTGGGGGTTCAGGGCGAAGTCGACGATCACCTCTTCGGGGGTCGCCGTGACCCGAGCGAAGTTTGCATAGGCCGCGTGGGCGCTGGCCTCGTCTACAACCACCTCGGTTTGGACGGCCCGAGCGGGCTGCTGGGTCTGTTCCGCAGGAGCTGGTTGTTCTTCGACCGCTGTACTGGTTTCCTTAGCCAAGTTTCTACCCTCCAAAAATGCTAGTGGTCTACGATACGCGAATTCGCCGCTGTGCCAGGGCGAAAAAACTCCACGTGACTACTGTCCTAGGCTGCAAAGGTTAGCTCCATTATGCACGCCGCCTCACACGAATCAAGCAGCCACACGGCTTACGGCCCCACCCCCTGCCGCCAACACTGGTCTCTTCGAGTGCCGACGACAGCGGTTCTATCAACTCTACGGCGTGTGCAACTCCCTTCCCTCATCGTCGAGCCAAGAGTCTATGAGCGTCGTCCACTCGTCGCTGAATCGTTCCAGGTCGCTCGCGAGTGTACCTACCTGTTGCAACAGGTAATCAGAGACTTCTGCTCCGACCCCGACGCGGTGCAGGTCGAACTCCAGGAGGTCCCTTTCGCGTGGATGAATCCGGCTCGTCGCCGCCTTCGGCGTCGCTGCCGTCCGGCTGCGCTCCGCGGTTCGGCCGGCCACGGACGACGGCACGAACTCAAACGCGCCGATGTCCACACTGCGCGGACTGGCCTCAGGGTCCGTCTCTGGGATACCGACGTCCGGAACATCGACGGTACGTGTAACTCCGTTGAAGTCACGGATCACCGCGACTTCGTCCAGCGCACGGTCGATCAGTTTCGATGCGGATTGAAGCGTAAAGTTGCCCAGCCGCAGGAAGTCGGCGCGGTCGGAAACGGAGCCGGGATCAACAGGTCGCACGAACAAGGGATTGACCGAGATGTTACCGCACTTAGTCGACGTCGGTCCGCAGGCGCTGTCGGGCACCGGGTTCCCAGCGGGGTCGAATGAGCTCGGCGGCAAGTTGGTCAGACTGCCGCTAAAGTTCGCTCGGTTTTGGTCGTTGCCCCAGACGTTATTGTGCTTGATCAGGGGCCGCGACTTCACGAGTTGGCTGATGCCGGCAAGCGTGTTGCTCGTGACGATGTTGTTGTAGACGTTCGCGACGACACGGCCCGCGGCCTCGACTCCGTCGTCACGGACCAGAATACCGTTGTTGTTGAACGCAATCGTGTTGTTGACGATGTTGGCCACCGCGTCGCGGCTGCGGCCAATGACATCGATGCCCGCACTGGTGTTGCCGGCAATCAGGTTGTTGCTGATGTTCGGCATACGATTGGTGCCTTGAGAATCGACGTTGATGCCGATCGTCGTGGCCACAATCACGTTCCCTTCGATTTCCACCGTACTCGCCTGTACGTCGATGCCTATGCCGCTGGGCTGAATGTTCGGCGAGCCAGACGTGGGCGCCGTCGAGATCACAAAGCCGCGGTTGGCGCCGCCGCGTGTTCGACCGAGCCGAGCAGTGGTTTGACCAGAGACGTTGAGGAACTGAACCGCTGTGCCGCCGTTGACGGTAATGAATGTACCCGTGCCCTGGATGATCGAGCCGTCCGGGTTCTTGCGCGGCAGCGCACCTTCGAGCGATTCGATCGTGACCGGGAAAGTGACCTGCAATGGGGCGGTGTATACGCCGGGGCAGACCAAGATGGTGCTACCCGCGCCGGCCTGGGCAAGGGCGGCTTGAATGCTGTTCACCAGCACCAGGTTCGGATCGTTGCGAGGCACGCTGTTGCAAGGCGGCGACGTGTCGTCCACGTAGATGGCGTTGAGGACCACTTCGCCGATGGTGAAGGTCGCCTCGAAGTCGCCGCCCTCAATGCCATCGCCGCTGGGGAAGGCGCCGTTGAACTCCCCGTCGAGAGCATCGTCGGATGCAATGGACTTGACTGGATTCGGGCCGCTGCCCACCGCCGTAACCTGGAAGATCTCATTCTGGAAGTCGTTAAACGAGGAGCCGCCGGAGGGGGTGAATACCCATCGGGTGTTGTTGGACCCAGGCGAGGCGGAAACAACGCCGACCAAACGCTGCTCGTTGCCCTCGAGGAAGCTGCCGTCACCGCCCGATGACTCGACAAAGATCGTCGTGGCGCCCACGCCCGTGACTGGTTCGCTGAACTCCAGTTCGACCAGCCCCGGCCCCTGACCGTTGTCGAAGTTCGTGTCGGGTACTGGGTTCATTCGCACCACGCGTGGCAGCGCCGTTCGAAGATCAACCAACTCAGCGCCGCCGATATCCAGCCAGGGTCGCTGGCCTACGCCGACGTTCGGGGTGCCAAAATGGTCGCGACGGAACAGGCCGTTACGGTCTCGGTCCGGCGCCTCGACCAGCCCGTATACCCCGAAGACGTCGCCGTACTCGCTCAGCGCCGAATCCACTAGCGGCGAGCCTGGCGCCGGCCGGTAGTTGTAGTCGGGCGAGCCGGGACTCGTGTAGTTCGGCGCCAACCCCACGATCTCCTGACCGCCGACGGTCGCGGGCACAGTACCCGTTGAGCCGTTGGCGCCGTTGCCGAAGAACAGGTTGCGCACAATCTGAATCGGCGGATCGTGCTGCAAGCTTGCTTCCAGGTTCAATCGCAGGGACGAACTGTCTGCATTCAAGCCGGTGCCGACCGTATTGGTGATCGCGTTGTTCATGATGAGCGGACCGGACCGCTGCGCGATGACCAAGCCGGCGTCATTGGCATCCACGGTGTTGTTGACAAACACCGCGCGCGACGGAAACGACTCCTGGAGCGGATTGCCGTTGTCGGGGCCGCCGGTCTGACGATAGCCAATGCCGTTCTCGATGAGCAGGTTGTTGTAGACGATCGGCGAGGCCGGATCGCGCGGAATCGGCGGCGGGTTGACTCCCATGGGGACGTCTGGAATGTTCGGACCCTGCAGCGAATCGATCGCGATATTACTGTTGCGAATCAGGTTGCCTTCCAATTCGATCGATTGAGACTGCAACAGTACGGCAGTGTTGGCGTAGCGAATGTCGGCGTTGCGGATCGACGATGCGCTCAGCGGCGCGCCGTTGATCGGCGAGATTCGGCCGGCGTTGCGCGACCATGCGCCGACGTGGATTCCTTCCCAGTCGCCACGAGCCGGCGCGGTCGTCGCCCCGTCGTTGTTCGTGTCCTCCTGCACGCCCCGAGGTCCAGTGGTATCGTCGCGCACCGACGTCAGGATCACGGGACTGGCAGGAACGCCGCGTTCCGGGTCGCCCAGGATACCCTGGACCGTGATGAACGAGTCGCCGCCCGAATCCCACGGGAAGTTCTGGAACGGCGTATTGGCGCCGCCGTCGTCGAACCCCACGTTGAAGCCGGCCCCGATCTGACGCGGGAACCCCACGAATGAACCATTGTCGATCACCGTGCCCGGAAACGCCGCTGCCAAACTGTAACGATTGCTAAGCCGGCCGCCAAACTTCACCACGAGGCTCTCGGCGGCCCCATCCACCGTGCCGTCGAACTCGTCAAAGAACCCAATCGGGTTGCTGGCGAGCGTCAGTCCGAACCCCTCAATGTTGGTGAAGGACGTTTGGTCCGGGATGTCAAACGGTTGTGGGAACTGCGCCGCTGACGACACGAATTGCAGCGTGCCCAACAAGATGTGAGTAATGTCTGTGTCGTCCCACCGTGATTCGGAAAACAGGTGCGCGTGAGCGAACGTTAGCGGGGCCGTGGCCGGGTCTTGGAACTCCGACGTTCGGATCTCAAGCCCGTTCAATCCGTTGTTCTGGCTGACGTCGTTTCCACGAATGAACGGATTGGCGTTGAACGGGATTCGGGGCGTGTTCGGACCCAGGCCCAACAGCGACACGCCCACGGCGCCGATCGCCGCCACATCACTGGGTAGCGTGCGTGGACTCGACGTGTTCCGCAGGTTGTTTGTGTTGGCGATGATGTTGTTCGTGATCGTGGCGAACACAGGGTCGCAAGTGGTGGCGAGCACAAAGAAACCAGTGAGGTTGCAGGTCGCCTGGTTCAGCGTGATCGGACTGGGCGAAATGAGCGACGTGCCGGCCGGCACGCGCAGGTTGCCGCCATATTGGATCTCTGCTCCGTTGATGACCGCCGTGGTGCCGGAACTGAGCACGATGCCGCCCCAGTCCCCCGGCAACGGCGTGAGCGATCCCTTGTCGTTGTTCGTGTCGTTCGGTCGACTGCCTGGACCACGCTCGTCGTCCAACAACGACGTAAACACAACGCGCGGTTGATCGATCTCCAAGTCGGAATCCACCAGCAGCGTGGCCCCAAACCCACCCACGTTCAGGTTCGCCAGCCCCATCTTGACGACCATGCCTGGTTTCATTTGCAGCGTCGGCACCACTCCCAAGAGGGGCAATGCCTGTATCTCTACCGTCCCGGTAAGCACGTGGGGAATCTGCGTGTCGTCCCAGTGCGCGTCCGAGACCGTCTGCAGGCCAGGACGCACCCAAACTGAATTCAAACTGTTCTCAAAGACAAAATCGCTGATGTCGTTGCGACGTGCGGCACTGAACACAAACGGCCCATCATTCAAGTCCAACCGCCCATTGGCGAGAAGCGGTCCGATGCCATCCGGGTCGATGTCTTCGTCCAGGTCCAACCGCTTGTCGAGGTCGCGGTCTTCCCCTGGGTCGAGGGTGTTATTGCCGTTCGCATCTTCCTTACGGTCCAGTCGCCGATCGAGGTCGATGTCTTCGCTGGGGTCCTCGGCCCGGGTCGGGTCGAGCGTGACCAAGTCGATAGTCCAGGTTCCCTCCACGGGTCGGAACACGCCGAACTCGTCGCCGACTCGCGTGCCGCGCCAGTTGCCGGGTGCGACCACGTCGCCTGCCTTGCCAAACTGAACCAGGACTTCCAACTCATCTTGTTTGAGATTGCCGTTCGCATCGACGATCCACTTGAGCGATGAATCGACTACGCCCACCTCGTCACCGGGGCATTCGACCGCGGCGGTCAGGGCGTCGTCGACACACCAATCGCCCACGACGGGCGTGCCGCCCAGCGGGCCAAACACGATCGGGCCGTCGTTAATGTCGATTTGCCCGTTCGGTACGCCCTTGACTTCGGACGAGTCTTCGACGCCGTCGCCGTTTGTGTCTTGTTCGCCTGGGTCGAAGAAGAAGTTGGCGTTGCGGTCGAGCAGGAAGTCGCCGGACGTACCACGATACAGGCCGATCTCGTCACCCGGGCATTCCACCGGGGCGGTGGTCGGATCGTCCACGCAGAAGTCGCCGACCACGGGCACATCGGTCCGAGCACCAAACAGCCGATCCTGGTCGGGGTCGAACGTCAGATTGAAGTCCTCGCCAGCGTCGAACCGGAAGTTGTTGTTCAGGTCGAGCACGAAACAAGCGGCCGGTAACAGCGCCGCCATCTGGCATTCTGTGTCGGTCGTGCGCGGCCGCGGTCGGTACAGACCGAGCTTGTCAGTGCCCGTGCCTCCCCAGTCGCCGACGATCGGAATATCGCCGTGCTTGCCGAACTCAATGAGCAAATCCGCGCCCGTTTCGCTGAACGAACGGTCGACGTCGACAATCCATACGCCCGTGGCACGATTGAACACCGCCAGTTCATCGCGGCCTTCTATGTCGGGCGTGAAGTTACCCACCACCGGCACGCTATCGGTCTCGCCCAGCGCGGCCGTGGACTGTTCGGCCTCGTCCAACTCGCGGTTGCCGTTGGCATCGACCAGTACGCGTCGGCGCGTGGCTTCATACAACCCAAATTCGACGCCCTCGCACTCGATCTCCGCCGGCGTGCTTGGATCATCGACGCACCAGTTGCCGACGATCGGCGCGCCCGGTTCGACGTCCCAGAACAGTTCGAAGCCGGACTTGCCCTGAATCCGCTCGAGCGCGTTCGGTGTAACAGCGATTGCCGCTTCGGCATTATTCGAGAACTCCACGTTCTCAACCTTGATCCGCGCGTCGAAGAGGTTCAGCGGACTGAGCGACTGCACCACGCCGAACTTGCGTACAGGATCCTGACTCGCCGGATCAACCGGCGGAATGATCGTTCCCGGACCGCCGCCGAATCGGACCAGCACGTTTTCAAGCACCGACGCGTACTCAGGCGTCAGGCGATCGGTCAGCACATCGGCCGAGTCGGGACGATACACTAAACCCATCCAGTCGCCGGCCAGTGCGGAACTGACTCCCGTGCCCATAAACGCAGTATCGCGCAGCGAGGTAAACACCACTGGCTCGTCCACGCTCTTGCCGATGGCGCTGAGCGAAGCATCTTCGCCGAACGCCTCGATGCGTGTGCCCAGCAGTTTGGTCACCACCAATTCACGGGGCGGACCAGCCAGCGCCACCGGGGCGCCGAGCGCAAACGCAAACGATCTCGACGCGGACGGGTCAGCCTCGTTGAGTTCCAAAATGTTGCGGCCGGCAACGTCGCTGAAGAAGATGCGGTCGCCAGACAGTCCCAGTCCCTCGGCGGACGGCGAGCCGGCAGGAAGTGGAACGGTGTTTCGGACCTCCCCGGTGACTGGGTTCATTTGCCGGATCACCCGTCTGCCGACCAACGGGTCCGCAACGTCCGTGACGACGCCGGCCGCCCACAGCGTGTTGGTCGTGGCGTCGAAATCAATGCCGCCGGCCAGGTCGAACGACGCGACGAAACTTCCGACAAGCGTGCCGTTCGAGCGATCGAGCAGCACCACCCTTTCGTCGGTCGCATCCACGCCAAACAGCAGGGTCTCGGCGGCGGCCAGGCCGTCGATGTTGGTCGCATCGGCTGGGCACGTCGCGGCGCCTGTGGCCGATGCTGTGCGCGGCGTGACGATGCTGCGGGTCGCGCCCGTGAACGGATCAAGCGTGAATATCTCGTCGCAAACGGCGTCGTCGCCGGGCGCGTCTTGAGTCAAGAAGAGACTCGACCCGTCAAACGCGAGCCCGGCGCCACCTGGAATCGGCCGCGGCGTAAAGAACCGGTCGAGCACGACGGCATTGCCGCCCGCAGGCGAGTTGGCGTCGACGCGGTAGATCGTGCCCGGATTGTCCGCCGGGGCGGCCGGATCGGGTGCGACCACAAAGATCGACTGCACGATGTCGGTGCGACCGTCGAAGACCAGGTTCACGCGCGGCGGCACAAAAAGGCTGCCTTGGTCAGGCTGGTCGTTGAAACTGGAATCGAGTTGAGGGTCTACAGCGCGGTAGGGAGCTATCGACGGCGCCACTCGCACAGTCACCGGCTCCGGCTCACCCACCAGCGGCTGAAGGAATCCCGCGTACTCGGCTACTTGCAACGCCTGCGGCAGGAGAGTGTGCGGCGCGGCGAAGAGTCCCGTACTGGCGCCGTTGTCGGCGCTGTAGTCGCCATCGACGAACACCGTCTCGGTTGCCAAGAAGTCGAACTGAAACACGTTCGTCGAGTCGCCCGGAAAGACGGCGTCGTCGCCGCAGCCAGGCGTGCCGTTGCCCGTCGGAAACACATACGCGCCGGTGAACGGTTTGCGGTTCAATTCGCAGTCGAGCGCATTAGGCCGGGGGTTGGTTGGATTCAGGGGGTTCAGTGGATTGTCGGTGATGCCACTGAGCACCAACCGATACTTCTTGTCCTTGTGAATCTCGTTGACCGGATCGGATACGTCGAGGGTCAGCGTGGTGGTGCACGCATCGTACAGGCTGACGCCCAGTTGCGTGGGTCCGTCGCAAGGGTCGGCCTGGCTGGTGGTCAACTGTCGCTCGGTGACGGGGCGGAGTTGAACGGGCGTACCGCCGTTCTGGAAGTCGTTGTTTCCGTCATCGCGGAACAGTCGCACATTGTTCGGATTGATCAGCGTGGCGGCATCCACGCCTTCATCGAACGCGATCTTGATCTGTCCCGGCAACACATCGATGTCGAGTACTCGCGGAGGCGTCGTGTCGCGCCCTTCCATGCCCCACGCGATCACGCCGCCCGAGTCGGCGACACCGTCGTAGTCTTCGATTCGACCCTGGCAGAACAAGTCGTCCATGTTCAGATAGCGGTCGAAGCGGTGCAGCAAGTCGTCGCCGAAACCGAGCGGCGAGGCGTCGGCGATGTTGTCGAGCGTCAGAGGATCGCAGCCGAAGACGTTGTTTACGAGGTCGACCTGGAACAAACCCTGATTCGTATGCCGTTGACCGAGCACGTGGCCGGCCTCGTGACTGACTGTCGCGGCGGTCTCGAGGGCGATTTCGTCCAGTTGTGCGGGCGTGAATCCGAGTGGGGCGACCCCAAAAATCTGTGCAACGTCGATGAGTCCGCTCGGAAACACCAGCACGACGTTGTTGCCTTGCCGGTTGCCGGTATCTAACGCGTCGGCAATGCCCGCCAGCCCAAACGACGGCTGGAAACCTATCAGGTCGCCCGCGCCGCCTACCACCACGCGAAGCACGTTGTTGGCGTTCCCTGGATCGGGATGCCACAGACTGTCGCGCAGTTGGAAATTGTAGGCTGGATTGATTCCTTCCGCACGGATCTGCTCGAAGTCCTCTCGCACCGCCGCCATCACGGTGTCGATGAACTGATTCTGAAAGATCGGGTCGATGCCGAAATCGCGAATGTCGAACGGCGGCATGTCGACCGACAAGGTTCCGCCCGTAAAATAGTTCGGAAAGGACACGTCTTCCTGCCCGTCGAAATCAACATAGACGATTTGGCTCTGGTTCGTATCGCGGCTGAAGGACTCCCACATCTCGGCAGAGATCACATAGCTGCCGATGAACGGGTCGACGCGCAACAGGTACGTGCGGTCGCTCGGGTCGCGGCGTTCGGATGTAAGCGGGTTCAACAGCTCGTTTTCGGGATTGTCCAGGGCGCGGCCGGTCAGGCCGGTGATCGTAATCTCGATTTGTGACAGGTCGAGGAGTTGAAAAAAAGCGAAGTCTGGATCGATGAACTTGTGTACGTTGCTGATGAGCGTGCGGTCGGCGGCGTCGCCCGCACCGCCGACGGCGTTGTCGGTACCGAGGTCGATGATCGCGATTTCGCCGCCGAACGGGAAAAAGCCGAACTGGTCGGTGAGCGTGAACCGCACCGACTCGCCCGCCTTGGCGCGAAACGAATACACGTCGACGTCAAGTCCGGAGTCGATGTCGCCAAAAATGAACGCCTCGGGATCTTCACCCTGATCGACGCCGAAGTTGCCGAACGGGAACGTCGTCCCGGCGATCGGCTCGGCGGTTCCAGGCATCTGAGGATCGAATGGATTGTTGGTACTGTTGCCGAACGTCTCCGACTCGTTCACGGTGAGTCGGGCCAAACCGGCAGACCGAGACCCGAAACTGGTGGACTGCTCGGACCGCGACCCACCGTCGCGGCCGTAGTATTCAATCGAGCTGCTGCGCACGGTGGGCATCTGCCGCACGTTGTCGGGCGTCATCGGCGTCACCGCCGGAGTGAAGGCGCGCACAGCAGGGTACGCGCCCACATAGAAACCCAGAATGCCGTCCGACACTGGGTGGTTGCCGGCTACGTCGGTGATCGTGCCATGACTGCGAACGACCAACTGATACTCGCCGTCGGCGAGCGCGGACGCCAGCGTGACCACGATTTGACGCGTCGTCTCATCGAAACGGGCCTCACTAATCTGAGACGACAAATCCAACGCGGTCGGACTGGAGAACAGACCAAGTTGTCCGGTACGTTCCAGGCGGTAGTTGTCCAAGTCGCGCGCCGGACCGGGCGCCAGGTTCTCGCTCACGGCAATGCGCAGTTCGGTCGGAGACTCGTCAAACAACCGAACCACGTGGCCTGCGGGCGTTATTCGGTAATCGTTCGGGTCTGGACGCTCGGCAAGGTTGATCGGCATTAGCAGCGGCGCGTCGGCATCTACGTTGATGGTCGTGGTCCGCACGGACGAGTTGCCGGCGCGGTCGGTTACTCGTACGTCGATATCATGCCGGCCGGACGTCGCAATCTGTGCGAGCGACGTAACTGTGAAATACCCATTCGCGTCGGTGATGGCGCCGCCGTCGTCGAAGCCGTCTCCATCGACGTCCATCGCCACCTGATAGCCGCCAAGTCGACTCAGGCTGCCGTCGCTCACCTGGCCGGTGACTCCGATATGGTCTTGGCGCGACGTAGTCTCGTCGGTGGAGATGCCGGTGTTCGCGACCGGCGCCAGCGAGAGGTCAAAACTCGGCGTCGAGCGGTCGATCTGGAACTCGCTGGTGAACAGGCCGCCGACCAGAGCGTTGCGGTCGCCGTCGAGCGTGTTGCCCGCCAGGTCCTTGATGCTGTGCGCTCCGCCTACTTGAATCTGATAAACCTCATCGCCGAGCGTCTCGGCCAGTTGCAGCACCGCGGTGCGACCGGCGGCATTGTAGGTGACGCCGCTCGTTGCGATCGGCCGGTCGGCTCGATCGCCGAATCGGCCGTCGCCGCCGCTGGTGAACAGGCGAATGGAGCTGGTCGACAACGTGGTCGGGTCGACTGGTTCGCTAAAGGCGACCGAAATCGTGGTGGGCAACGTGCCGATCACGGCATCGACCGTCGGCGACACTCCCACAACGAGAGGCGGCGTGATGTCGCCGGGCGAGACCGAAGGTCGCGGATCGGGCGGCGTGACGACGCAGTCTTCGTCGGTCCGGCTGTCGCCATCGTTGTCGATGTTGTCCCCACAGACCTCGACCGGTGGCGGGGGCGGCGGCGCACAGCCCTCGTCGGCCTGGCCGTCGCCGTCGTTGTCGACATTGTCCCCACAGACCTCGACCGGGGGCGGAGGCGGCGGGGGATCGGGCGTTACTTGCAACGTGACTGTCCACGGGTCCATCACAACCGCAGGCGTCCGCTTGCGACCCTTGGACGAAATCCCTTGAATCGTCAGCGTCATCTCCGAGCCGTCGTCCGCGGAGAAACCGCCGGTGGTGAACAGGGTCAAGAGGCCGCGTCGGGCCGTGCCGCCGAACACGCGGAACGGATTCGATGGGTCCAGGTCGCCGCCGACGACGACGTCCGACGCGGCGTTGAAGCTGCGTTTGTCGATGTTCGCGTTGAACTGAACGACGACGCGGTTCGGGCCGGCCCCTTCGCCGAGCAGGCAATCCTCATGCAGAAACATCTGCGGACCGGAGACGCCCACACAATCGCCGGAGGCGTTCACCCAGACCTGGGCCAAGCTAGTCGGGCCAGCCGCACCCCAGAGAAACTTGGCGTCGACCGGCGCAAACGAGCTGAGCAGTTCGCGCGACTCGAGGCGCTCGACCTGTCCGGCGTGCCGGGCGCGAAGCGTCGGCCGGGTGCGGCCGAGGCGCCGTGCTGCTCCGAATCGTTTGCCCGTCGCGTTAGTCATCGTTTGCCATCTCCACGGCCCCAGGAACACCCCGAGGCAAGACTCTGTCGCGTTTAGTCGCGATCTGTTTCAAGCCTATCCTGGCGCGCCGCGCGACCCGCCCTGGTCCCGGCCCGTTCCAGCAGTACGTCGATGGCGTCGGACCACTCATTGGCGGCATCGGACTGTACCTCATCGTCGTCCGTTTCGTCCACCCTGTATTCGCCGCGACTGATCACCAGATCCACCGCAGCGACCGTCGATCGCACGATATTGCCGGGATTCCGCGGGGCGCCAGGCGCGCCGGTCGAGTCCGCGCCTCGCTCCAACGCCCCAAGGTCGACGAACGTGGGGAAGCCCAAGCCAGTATCGAAGACGTTAAGGTCGTCGCGCCGCGCGTTGCGGTTGTGGTCTTCCGTGGGCGCGGCGTCCAAGAGGTTGTTTCCGTTCAGGTCCTCGCCCGCGTCGAGCGTGAGGTTCTGGTTGACATCCTCGCTGCCCAGCGCGGCGTCGATGGCGGGCGACAGCGAACCCAATTGCCAATCGGCCAACGACGGATCGGGCCGACCGCCGGCGGGACGGCCCACCGGCTGCAGGAACAACGGATCGGCCGAGATGTTATGCTCACCGAGCCGGATGACGTTGATGTAGTTGCCGCCCAGGTTCTGGTAGACGTCGTTGAAGTCGATGGTGGCGCCGGCGGTGTTGACGCTGCGGATGCCGGCGCCGTTGGAGCCAACCACGATGTTGTTGAAGATGTTGGCGATGTTCGGACTGCCCACGCTGGTGGCCCGCACCACAATGCCTTCTTGGTTGAACACCACCGTGTTGTTCACTAGTTCGGCCGGCCGCACGCCAGTCCCGCCGCGCACTTCCACGCCCGCGCCGCTGTTGGCCCAAATAATGTTGTTCTCCAGCCGCGCCACCCGACCCGACCCGGCAAGAATCTCCACACCGGTCTGGTTGCCGAAGATCGTATTGCGCCCCAGCAGTACCGGCTTCAAACTGGTCGTGCCGTCCGAAACGTCGATCCGCACCGCGGTTCGGCCGTTGGACGTAATCTGGAATCCCTCGACCACGACGTCTGAACCGCGATCGATGAACAACGGCGGTTGGGCGACGTCGACAACCACGCCATCGGCGTTGCTCGCGCCGACCGCCACTTCGATGATTGTATCGGCATCGCCCTCTTGCGAACGCAGCGTGACCCCTAGGTGCCGACTGTCCACCACGACGTTCTCGAAGTAGGTGCCGGGCAACACTTCGATCAACTTCGGGCTGTTCAGGCCCGTGGTCTCCTCCAACGCCTCGTTGATTGTGTTGAACGGGCAGGTCGCCGTCCCTACCTCGAAGGGTATGCCGAGATTGTTGAGCGGACAGCTCCCAATCACGGCCTGGAACTTCTGGTCGACGATCAACGCCGCCGTGACCGGCGGCGCGATGTCGCCCACCTGGAAGTAGCCGACGAAGTCGCCGCCACTCGCGCCGTCGCCCGACGGCACGAGATCGGGACCGGAGTCGAGGATGCCGTTGTTGTTCCGGTCTTCACCCGGATCGATCTGATCGTTGCGATTGTCGTCTTCGTTGCCTGAGAGGAACTCGCCGTCGAGCGGGATGCCGTTCGCGTCGATGATGGCTGGGTCGTTGGTGCCGGCGATCGTTCCGTCGAGCACCACGAACCAGACAGTGTCGGTCGGCAGAACTCCCTGCACCGTCGGTCGGAATTCCCACACCTTGCTCGTGGCGCCAGGTTGCGGGAAATACTGGCCGCTGATCAGATCGTCATCGGCAGTGAGCGGCTGACCGTCAACGCCGTACGAGAACACCTGAAAGGTCGAGGCAGTCGGAACGATGACGTCCTTGCGGAACTCCACCACGATCGACGTGGGTGGGTTGTCGATGCGGAATTCGGGCACGCTTGGGAAGAAATCGGCGTCAACGCCGCGCGGCGGGCCAAGCACCACAACCGGGTCCGCACGGCCGTCGGTGACGGTCACGGACTCGACGCGCGGCGGCTCACCCACCGTAAACTCACTGACAAAATTGCCGCCCGGCAACCCATCGCCACTCGAGTAGCCCGTGGCTGGGTCGGTGCATGGACTCGGCAGCGGCGTACCCTGGCAAACGGATTGGCTGCCAGGGAACTCGCCGTCCAACCGTACCCCATCCAGATCGGTCAGCCCTTCGCCCCCCGCCCCGCGCAATTCCAGACGGTATCTCCCATCGCCCAGCGACTGAGCCGGCGTTATCGTCAGTGTGTCTGTGGCCGGGTCAAATGCATGCAGGATATTGACTGGCTGCTCAGGACCCTGGGCCGCAACCTGGATCAGCCGCACCGACCCGGTGTCGGTCGTGGTGATGGTGCCAATGTCCAGGTCTTCGCTCAGCGTGACGACGATGACGGTTGGGCTTTCGTTCAATTGCAACGGCGTGGCCGACCCGACCGGCACCAATTGCGGGCTTTGGGCGCCCACAATCGCCACCGCATCGAGCACGACCGGTGCGCCAAAGTCACGCGACTCGACCGCACCGATGTCGAAGAACACCTCGGCGCCCACTCCAACGGCCGGCGGCGAATTCTGAATGCGCACGTCGTCCTGGCGAACCGATCCGACCAGATCCTTCTCCGGACCAAGCGGCGATGTGTTAAACACCGTGATCGGTAGTGGCAGCCGAACAATGCCGTCGTCAATGGTGTTCACCCAGTGCGCACTGGGTGCAAACTCACCTATCGCAGTATCGATCGCCGGGTTCGGCTGCCCTGACGGCGAGAATGGCACCAAGCGGAAATCGGCGGTCGTCGGATCCAAGAACAGACTCGGGGCGTTGAACAGCGGGTTGCCAGCGATGTTGTTCAGCCCCTGTTGTGCGCCGGTGACGTTGAAGAACAGGTTGAAGCCGGCCTGTGGGGTCTGACCAGCACATCCGGCAAACGTCAGACCAGTGCCGGCGTCGGAGATGATGTTGTTGATCGCCAGCGCGGCCGCGTTGGGCGACAGTTCTATACCTTGCTGCGTGCCGAAGATGGTGTTGTGCATGACCACGCCGGATACGCCATCGGCTACTATTCCGGCATCCTGAGTGAACCGGTCGCAGTCTGGTGGAGCGGCGCCTTGAATGCGCACTCCGTGCGCCCCCTGCGTGCCGGTCGGGGCCACGCCATTCAGTTCATCTATGAATGCGATGACGTTGTTAAAAACCCACGGCTCAGACGGGACCCACACCCAGTTGTCGTGCTGTGCGTCGGCCGCCAAAAAGTAACCGGGGTGAGCGATGACGCCGGCGTCGCGTAAGTTGAGCAGCTCGTTGTGTGCAATGACCATCGACCCGTCTTCGGCAAGGAAGGCGCCCGGACACAAACCTGGCGAGAAATCGAGCGGGGAATCCGGACAAGTGGCTGGAAACCGACCGTTGGGCAAGATGGCGCGTCCATTGCGCGCCTCCTGGCCAAACGCCGCCGAGTTCGCCTGGTTGGATATCTGCGACGCGCCCTGCAACCGAATCTTAGCGCCGTATTTGATGCGCGCGTCGAGGATGACCGATCCTTGCGTCTCATCCATCGTGGCGGGCAACAAGTCCTCACGGAACTCGGTGCTCACATCGTTCGGAGTCACTGCTCGTCCGGGTACGGCCTGAGCGTCGGCGACCAGGCGGCCGAGCAGATCGCGGACCATGAGGTCGTCGCGGTCTCCCGCCGAACGGGCGCCGATGAAGATATCGCCCCAATCGCCAGTGACCGGCGCGCCCGGCACGCCGATCAGGGAGCCTTGCTGGTCGGTCAAGTCATTGACGGCGTCGGTGTTGTGCGGTTGGCCCTTGGGTCCTTCGGAATCGTCGCGCAACGACGTCAAGACGACTGGCACTCGCGGTTGGCCCGTGGCCTCGTTCGCCGGCACGCCCAGGATCCGGAAGGCCGACCCAAGGCCCCAATCGGTCGTCGGATTGCTCTGGATCGCCGAATCGGTGTCGAAGAAGGCGTCATGGCCTTCGTCCATACCAATCTGAAATCCCGCACCGACGAACGCACGGTTCTGGCTGGGGAGATCCCCGAACGCTAGCGCGCCGGTTACGGTCGCCGCCGGCGCTGCACCAGAGAGTTTCACCACCAAACCCTCGGCGTCGCTAAGCGTTTGGAAAGCCTCGTTCAAAGGCGTGCGCAACTCGTGACCCGATACCAGGCTCGTCAGTGTCAATGCGGCGGACGGTTGTGTCGCCGTCGGCTGGAACGGAAAGACGGGCGCGGTGCTGAAGACGAGGTCGTCGTAGGCTACGTCATCGTAGATCTCATCATCGGGTGGACAGCCAACGGGGGCCGTGATGAGGTCGTCCTCATCGCCTAGGTGTTCGTTCAGCCGCAACTCGACAATCGGAAATGCACTGATGAATCCGCGGAACGCGCTCCCAGCGTCGCCGGTTAGTGGGAACGCGGTGGTAAACGTGCCCTCGACACCGTTCGGGTCAAGCGCGACCACCTCGATATTCTCACCGAGACCGACGAACCGGTTGCCGATGATATTGAGTCCTACGGCATAGACAGGCTGGTTGAACCGGATCGTGACGCCATCGGCCGCTGGGGGAAAACCGTCCGTATCTGTGGTGAGGACATTGTTGCCACTGGTCGGGACGAACCCGGGCAGTTCCGGATCAGGGACACAACCCGCAGTAGTATCATTCAGAGCGAACAAGTCCGAGAAGTTCGTCTGCGTTCCCTCGATACGCAGTTGTGTCGAAAGCCCCAAGTTGGGCACGATAGAAACCCGGAACGGAGAGAGGTTGTAGGCCTCGGGTCGGATTACCTGGCCCGGCGACAAAGGCGCACCGAGTGCGTCGGACTCAAAGTCAAGCTCCAGCAAGTCTGCCTGATCCACCTTGCCTACCTTCAGAATCAGGTCGCGGAACTGCACCGGGTCGAGAAACGGCGTGATGCCAAATCGGCCGGCCGCCGCTCCGGGGACTTCGACGCGGCCGGGCAGCCCAATCGTGTTGCGCACGACGTGAACAACATCCGTGTCATTCCACAACCCGTCGATACCGTCGGTCAGCTCCAGGCGACCGTCCGCATCTAGATCCACAAACTGAGTGTTCAGCAGGTAGGCTTCGCTCGGCTGGTTCGCCGCCCAAGACTCGTCATTGGCGCGGTCGCCATTTTCATCGAGGAAGATCGGCAGGACCTCCATGCCGTCGAGCTCGTTGTTTTCGAAGTCGTTGTCGCGGAACAGCGGATCTTCGTTGAGCGCCGCCTCGTCGACGAACGTTGTAGGTATGTCGAACGGGATATCGGGTCGCAGCACGTTGGCGTACACAGTGAGCGGCGGATCGGTCAGGAGGGCGCCGTTGTTGGCGAGTCCGTTGTTGCGAAACGCGGTGTTGGTGATCTGATAGTAACCGGGCGTCTCTAACTGAACGGCGCTGCGCGGTCGGCAGTTGGCGACGGCGGCGACGCATTGCGTCATGGTCGGCCGCAGCGCGTTGTTCACCACATTCGTGGTTACGCCGAAACCGAGCGACGGAACCTGGTTGTCCACGTAGAGGCCGCCGCCAAACTTGATCTCGGCGCCGTCGATGATCACCGTAGGCCCGACTCCACCGATCACGCGCTGCTCGAGTCCGGGTTCGGCGACGGCCAAGTTGAATCGCCGCGGCGGCTCAACCGTAAAGATCGAACCCCAGTCGCCCGCCCTGGACACGGTGGCAGCGCCGTCGCTGGTGGTGTCTTCGATCACCGTGTCATCGAACACCGATGTAAAGACGACCTTGCTGTCGGCCTCGTTGGGACCGCCCACACGCAAGGTTCCGCGACCGTCTATCTGGATGGCCCCCAACCGGTTCTTGACGGCGATGCCCGGATCGATCACCAGCTCAGTGCCCTGTGTTACTCGCATCAGCGACGTCAAGACGTGTACGACGCTGGTGTCGTCCCAACGTGCATCGACGAAGCTGGTGAAGGCGGCCTCGCCGGTGTCGTGGTCGGCGTGTACCAAAAGGCCGTTGATGGAGTTGTCGCGGAACAGCAGGTCGCGCAAGAGCGGGCCGCGCTGACCGGCGCCGGTGCCGTCGGCAGGCAGTGCGGTGTCGTCGGCGAAACTGTCGGGTGTGGCGGACATGCCGGCCTGGGCGTTCTGCTCGAGCGTGACTGGCGCGGCCCCGCTCTGGGCAATCACCGTGTTGACCACGGCCGGTCGGGCGGCCTTCAGCGTGATCGCCTCGGGCCGCACGTCGGTGTCGAGACCGCCTTCAGCGGCGCGCGGCACGACGCCGCCGCCGAACTCCAGACGCGTGAAGTTGACCAGCGACAGCGCGTCGTCGGTGTTGGCGTGAAATACAATGCCGCCCCAGTCGCCGCGCCGCTGCTGGGTGTTGTCCAGGTCGCCGTTGGTGTCGCCACCCACGTTCTGATCGTCGTTGAACAGCGAGGTGAAGATCACCGGATCGTTCACATCGCCGCGGCTGAACACATTGGACCCATCGCCCGCGACATCCAAATTCGCCGCTCGCAACTTGACCACAACGCCCGGCTCGAACTCGACGTCGGTGAAGTGGCCGACGGTGATGGTCCCATTGAGTCCGCCCGATCGCGGCTGGACCACATAGGGCACCGGCTGGCCGCCGGGGGTGCGGCCGTCGCGCACATGCACCACCACCGGCCTGGTCGGCACGCTGTCGACGATCACTCGTCGAATGTCGAGCGTGGCGCCGACAAGCAGCGTGTCGCCTTCTTCGGACAGCGGCGCGCCGACGGCCGGCGTGCCGGGCGGCGGGACTCGGAAATGGTCGCGATCGGTCTCGACGAACCGGTTCGGCGCTTCGTCATGCAACTCCGCAGGCTCCAGCACTCCGTCTCCGTCGGCGTCAACGCCGACGGCGATCGCAAAGTTCACGCGGTCTGGAATGAACTCGCCGACTCGGATGGCGCCGCGCGGCACCTCAACGACGAGCGTGTCCGGCGCCGTTGATTCAATAAAAACCGGAATCCGCGCCACCAGTGCGCGGGTCACCGAGTTCAAGAGGTCCACGGCGCCTGGATGGTCGAACTCGCTGGCCAGGTCGATGTAAAACTCGGTCCCCAAACCCGTCGGGCCAAGGCCCAGCAGGTTGACTCGCGACAAGCCGAACGTGTCCTCAGGTTCGCCCGCGTCGCCGTCGCCATCGAGGTCTACGACCGGCGTCGTCACTCGCCGGTCGACGTCCAGGTCGATGAACCCCTGAACGCGATTGCCGGCGCCCGCGGACGGAAGCGCAATGGCGCGATCAAAGGTGATGGAAAAACGAATCGAGTTTGCCTGATCAATCGCGCGACGCAGCGTCGGGAATGGGTTGTCCGCCGTGCCGGTGGACGGGCGCAGTGGATCCTCTTCGAACGCGCTGTCGGCAAACAAGATGCGGTCCGATATTGAAAAGCCGGCGACAAAGTTGCCGCCCGCCTGGCCGTCGCCCGACGGCAACCCGACCACAGTGTCCGATTCGTTGATCGGCTCGCCGTCCAGTGCGTTGCCGAGCACGTCAGTGACAGCCGGCGTCTGGTCGGCCGGCTCGAACGCGGGGTTCACGTCGATCCGTGCCGTCATCACTTCCGCAATCTGCTCCTCGCGCTGCGGCACCGCGGTATGGTCTACCAAGATCAGCCGCGTGTCGGTCCAGGCTGGGTGGGCGACGCCGTCGACCCCGACGATGTCGATGTAGTCGCCGTAAGCGAACTGGCTGCGGTTCGGATTGCGCAGCGATTGATCGCTCGGCCGCGTAGTGAGCACCTGGTTCTGCAGGAAGGTGATGCCAGCCGTCTCGGGCCGTCCGACGGCAAAAAACACCTCGGCTTGCTCGTTGCCAAATATCCCACGCACAAAGTCGGTCTCGTCGTTGCGCGTGTCGTACCAAGCCATGTACACGTCGCCGGTAACGGGATCGACGCTGAGCGCCGGACTAAACTGGCTGCCACGATCGACGTCGTTCACCTGAGTTCCCGGCTCCTGAAGCAAACTGCCCGGAATCGGCGGCGTGCCAAACGCCGCGGGGTATGTGCTCCAGTTCCTGCCGAAATCGTCGCTGAAAGTCAGGAAGACATCCGTGTCGTCATGTCCTACGGGGTCGTTCGGGTCGTGACGCGAGGTGTATGCCACATAGACTCGCCCCGCAAACGGGCCAGCCGAGCTGTCCAGGGCGATGCGGGCGTTCGTCGTGATGCCGCGTGGCTGGGCCGCAATGGAGTAACACGACCCAAACAAGTTCGTGGTGATGATCTCGATGTCGGGGAACTGCGGCGCATCGCACACCGGTTGGCGGGCCTTCTCATCGAACGTGTCATTTTCGCCGTTGCTCGCAGGATCGTCGAAGCCGTTCACGGTGCTTAGCGCCACCGTGATGTCTGCGCCGCTCCAGTTCGAGCCGCGCCACGTAATCGGCACCGTGGGATCCAGGGGCGGTGGGAGCCGACCGGGAGCGTCTTGAGCTGGGCACGTGTCTGCCGGGTTCAATGGCGGGTCTTGGCCCGTCGGCAAGTTGAACGGTGTGTCGAGCCGGTCTCGATCGCAAAACGTCGAAATCAGGTTCGCGTGGAACGTGTCAAAGGTCCGATCGAGTTCAATAGACACGGTCTGTTGCGAGTAGTCCTGCCAGATAACGTAGACTTGCCCCAGTGCTCCGACGGCAAGGCGAGGCGAAGCGACCTCGCTCGGAATTGCGGCAAGATCATCATTGGCTTGGTTCCCGAGAAAGTTCGGCCGAAAACCAAGGTCTGTCGGGTCCAGACTATCGAACGTAATCGGGCCAGGATTGGGCAACGCGACGGGCGGGCGCTCGAACGTCGAAGCCTCCCAGTAAGGCCTGAAGCCCAGAGTCGGGTCGTTGTACACCAGCGCGTCGATACTGCGGGCCACGTAGATGTCGCGATCGCTCAGCGATCCCTCGTCCCCGACGCCGGAGATTACGAAAGCCACGTACACGAACCCAAAGTTCGAGTTAGGCGTCCGCGCACGGTCCGAGTATATGCGGGTCTTGTCCACGGCAATGGACGGGTCAAGATCCACGAACGTCATTTGTGTGATTTGACCGTCGCCGTCGACGTCTATGTCGCCGGCATCGTTCGCGCCGTTGTCGTTAAGGTCTTCGTGGAAGTGGAAGGACGCCGGAATCGGCGACTGAAACACCGCTGACCCAGAAGGGGCCGTGACCACATCCACCGATCGACTAAGCGCGACCGCGCTGGAACGAAAACGCCGGTCGCGCACTGCCGTAAAGCCCGCGTTGGGCGCGGCGTCCGACACCGGACCGCCCGCACTCTGCGAGACCAAAACTCGGAAGTCCGCCAGCACCGGCGGATCCATGTCCACCAGTTCCCGCGCAACTCGCAACCGCACCCGGTCGCCCAGATAATCGATGGGAATCGAAGGCGACACGAGCGAACCGGGCGCTAGGTTGCTGGGATTGCACGCGGGGCTAACGCCGGCGGCCACAAGCAGGTTGACAAACCGCGACTCAACGGCCGGGTCGAAGTTCTCGCTGGCGAGATCGGCGAAGAAGTCGGCGCCGCCGTCGCGATCGCAGTCGATGTCCAACCGGCCAAAAAGCGGGCGCAGTGCGTTCTCGCTCGGCGGAGTGACTGTCTGCGAAAAACCGATCTCAAACGCGTAGGTCGCGGCGTCGGCGGTCGCCAAGACGTCTACCACTTCGGCGCAGTCTTGACAGACCGCGCCGCCCGTGTCGAGGGCGTCGCGATCGGCGGCGTCGAAGCGAGTATCGGCGCCGGTCAGCGTAAAGTCGGGGACGTTCGGTAGATCGTACAGCGCGTAGCCGACGTACGCCGTACCGAGCGCGTCAAACGCCACGCTGGGGTGGACGGCAATATCGAAGGTGACGCTTGTCGTTGTCGGGCTGGCCGGCGTGGCTATCGTACGGGCCGCATCGGTCGCAAAAAACGGCGTCTTCGCCCAACTCGTGCCCGAATCTTTCGATACATAGACTGCGATCTCGTCGTCGAACACGTTGAACAACTGGCCACGGTCCTCGACAGCGGTGAGCAACACATTACCGGGTCCTTGCGAATTCAGCGTGTTCGTCACGAACAGGTCGGTGGCGGTCGTGGTCTGGAAGCCCGACGGGTCGAACGGCGTCGGCGCCTGGCCGTTGTCGCGGTTGTCGGTGCGACACGCCAAGGACGGAGCGACCGTGTCCGGCACCAGGCGCGTCAACTGATCGTTGCGGAAGTCATCGCAACTGACGATGATGTTGTCGCGCAACCCCGACGGTTCGGGCTGCAGTATGCCGCCGCCCATCAGGCTGAAGCGGTAGTGGTCCGCCAACAGGCCCTCTTGCACGCCGTCGTTGTCCGGATCGAGGAACTCGGGGTTGGGATGGAAGGTCAGCGTGTGCCCGTCGTTCGTTACCTCGACGAACCCGAGCACGCGATTCGAGAACGGATCGAAAACGCCGTCGCCGATGCTCGACACCAGACCGGTAATCTGGTCGACCGTGCGCGTGCGCGTCAGGAACACGGTCTTCGTATCTTCGTCCAATGCGTTGAAGTCGATGTCTCCATCACCGTCGGCGTCGACTTCGCCGTCGCCCGGTCCGAAGACGCCGTCGCCGTTCAGGTCCACACTGTCGCCGGTGCCGCAAATGCCGTCGGGCCCACAGTCCAATCGCCCGTTGCCGTTCAGGTCCAGTGGAACGCTGGAAGGCATCACCGGCTGATCCAGGGTGACGACGATTTCGCGCGGCGGCGCGGGCGCGTCGCCCAAATCGAACGTGCCGTCTCCGTCGACGTCTTCGCCCGCGTCGAACGCGCCGTCGCCGTTGATGTCTTCGTTGTTCAGATCATAGATAGCACGAACGATCGGGCCTGCCGAACCCGCCGCGGCGGTGACGATGGGCGGACCCTGGTTGATCAACAGAGTAGTCGTGAAGTCGCCGCCCGCGACGTCGTCGCCGCTGGGGAAGACGTTCGCTTGACCTGGCCGGGCGCCGGGGTTCGGTTCGCCGTCGAGTCGATTGCCGGCCACGTCGGTTATGCCGCCGAGGCTCAACGCCACGAACGTATAGTGCCCCGAATCCAGACCCTCGCCCAGAGTGATCGACACGCTGTCGGTCACCGAGTTGTAGGTGATCTGCCGCAACTCGTTGGAGTCGGATTCGAACGGTTGCTCGTCGGCGCGGAACAGTTCATAACTCGATGACCGCTCGGCCGTGCTGCGGTCGAGATCGTCGCTGTTCAGCAGATTGTCGCCGTTGGTGTCTTCGCCGGGGTCCAGGATGCCATTGCCGTTCAGATCTTCACTGAAATTGAGTTGAAGGATGCGCGGCCCGTCGCGGCCCTGGGAGTTGTCGGGTGGAATCACGCGATAGATCCGCGGCGGCGTCAGATCGACCCGCACGCCGCGATCGACGATCGACGTGCTGACGATGTTATTGACCTTGTCGAACAAGTCGGTGGCCCGCACACGCACGACGCTCGGGAGACATCCAACCACCGTCTCCGACAACTGGTCGCTGGTCGGCACCTGTAGCGTGAACGTGCCGAACCCGCGTGTGAACGTTGTCCCGTCGTTGAAGATGCCATCCGATCCGGTGCGGCAGCCGGGCGTCTGGCCGGTCGCAAAATCCAGTTGAAGCGACTCGGCGCTCTGGGCCGCACGCGGCAACTCGGGCAGTTGATCCGTGAACTCCGTGGCCGACCCGACGATCGCGCCAAAGGTCACACGGCCACCCGAAACTTCGGGCATCGCCGCGAGCGGTATGTCGACGATCACGGTGCGGCTGTCTGGAAACAGACGAATTGGAACGGCTTGCACCACCCGCGACGTTCGGGCGTCGACCAGGTTCGCCACTCCGCCGGACTCGGATGCGAGATCGACGAAGTACTCGATCCCCAAATCGGCCCGGCCCGCGATGTTGAACGACGTAGTGAACCCAAACGTGTTCACGTGCGAAGCGTCGCGCAGCCGAAAGACGCCAAACAGGTCGGATGCCGCCGCCTGACCATTCGTTTCCCACCTGCCCACGATCGGCAGGTCGGGCGGATCGATAGCGTCGTTGCCGTTCAAGTCTTCGAGCGTTTGCAGTACTCCATCGTTGTTGCGGTCTTCGCCGACCAGTCCAAACCGGTGCGGTCCGTCGTTCGACGTCAATGTCGGTGTCGTACCCGCAACATGGTCGGCGTCGATGAACCACTGCCCGGTCCCCTGGTTCGTCGGGCCGAACGTGTTGTATGTGCCAATGTCATCGGCGTTGTCGCCGTTCCAGTCGCCAACGACCGGCTGCGATTGCGGGTCGCCGAACACGAACGGGCCTTCGGCGGCTTCGAGCACGGTGTTGCCATTGATGTCGATGCGCCACTGCGAGAACCGTGGGCTGTAGGTGCCGACCTTGGTGCGTCCATTGCCGCTCCAATCGCCCACCACCGGAATCTGTTGATCATTGGCCGTGCCGTATTCGAAAGGCGTATCGTTCGCCGCCGAAGTGTCGCCGTCTCGGTCCAAGAGCCAGCGTGGCGCGAGCGTCGCCGTTGAAGGCGTGACGACGCCCACCTCGTCGCCGGGCAGCCCGTTCCAGTTGCCCACCACCGCAATGTCGCCCACTGCACCGTAGGTGAAGCTGCCGTCCGCGAATTCCCGATCGCCGTTCAGGTCGATGGTCCACAGACCGCTTCGGAAAACGCCGACCTCGGTCCCTGGACATTCCACAGCGACCGTCTGCGGATTGTCGGCGCAGAAGTTACCCACCACCGGCACGGCGACGTCCAGTACTCCGTTGCCGTCCACGTCCTCACCCGGGTCAAGCGCGCCATCGCCATCGAGGTCTTCGCTCGTCACACCCGACGCGAACGGGCCCTCAGTGTCCAAAAGACCGTTGCCATTCAGGTCCTCAGACGGGTCGAATACACCGTCGCCGTTCGCGTCTTCGCTGGGCAGGAAGCGACCGTCGCCATCGAGGTCCAGGAAGAACTCGCCCGTACTAGGACGAAAGATCCCGAGTCGGTCGCCCGTGGGATTGACGCCGGCGCCAAGCAGCCATTGGCCCACGATCGGCACGTCGCCCTCGCGGCCCAGATGCACGATACCGTCGCTGAAATCCTCAGTTCGGTCTCCGTCGAGGTCGCGGATCCAGCCTGTGCCGCCCGTGGCGGAAACCTGATCGGCGTCGATATCAATGAACCCGCGCACGGCGTTGGTCGCCCCAGACGACGCAAGGTCCACAGGCGTCGTGAAGCGCAGACCTAGATAGATCGTACGATCGAACTGTCCGTTGGCATTGCGATCTTCAGACACACTGTCGACCGTGTCGCCGTCGTTGTTGTAATCGACACCGTCCACTGCCTCGTCCAGCAGCGGCGCGGTGGACCCGTCATTGAATAGTTGGTTGCCGTTGAGGTCTTCGTCCAGGAACTCGCCACTGCCCTCGAACAGGTCAAACTGTCCGCCCGCGACGAACGTGTCGCCCGGATTGTCGCCGATGATGGGAAGCCGATCGTCGCTGACCACGCCCACAAAGTTGGGCGTTCGCGTGTTGGTGATTCCGTCGCCGATGACGCCCGTGTCGCTCGGCGCGGCGCCCAGCGGATCGACGTTGCGGTCCGTCGGTCGGGTCATGCGGAAGCTGATCACCTCGGGCGGCGCGTCCAGCCGGAACGTCGCGATGAAGTCGCCCTGGGGTACACCGTTTCCCGAAGGCAAGTCGGCGTTGGTCAAGGCGCCGTCGCCGTTGGCGTCGAGGAAGTCGCCGTCGAGTGGGACCCCGTGGAAGTCGCGGATCGGGTCGTCGCCGACCAGCGTGAACCGATACAGATCGGCGCCCAGGTCCACGCCGGTGAGGTCGAAGAATATGGTGTCGTTGCTCTTGCCGATCAACGCCGCTGACGGACTGGTGCCAACTACTATTTGATTGGCGCTGATCGAAACGTCGTTGCCGTTGCCGAACACGTCGTCGCCGCCCGAACCTTCGAGCAGGACGGTACGGGCATCGACCGACCGGCGATCCAGAATCGACTGCAGCGATGCATCGCCGCCGGCGAGTCGGGCCTGCAACCCCACGGTGCCCACGACCACCGATGTGCCGGGAATCGCGATGGTGCTCTTGGGCAGTGCGTCCGCCAGCGGCTCGGTCAACCGAAACGCTGTCTCGTTCGGGAACGAGAGTTCGACGACGCGCAGCGGCGCCGCGACGCCGCTAGCGGCCGGTGTGCCGGGCACAGGCGGGTTGGGCGGGGTCGGAGGCGGCGGCGGGTCAGGCGCCTCGTCGCTGAAACCGGCAAACGGCCCAACCGTTGCAACGAAGTTCACGATGCCGCCAGGGTCGTTGCCAAGCTGACTGAGCGGCAGCTTGACCGTAAAACTATCGAACAGAAACTCGATCGGAGCCGTCGGCGCCAGCGTGAACGGTCCTTCGCGAGGACTCACCGCGCGATCGCCGTTCGTGTCGATGAAAAACTGGTCGCCGCCGATCCGTGTGCCAGCCCGCGTGGTCGGCGTGTACGATCCCATGCGGGAGGTGCCGTCAAAACTGAACACTCCGACGACCGGTCGGTCGCCCACGCCGCCAAACGCGAACGGACCCTCCCCCACGCTCACCGCGCGATCGCTGTTGTAATCCAGAATGTACTGGCCGCCGGCGAGCCCCTGGCGATACACGCCAATATCGTCGCGACCGACAACGCTCCACTGCCCGAACACGGGGCTGTCTGTAGCCAAGCCAAACGCGAATGGGCCATCGTTGTCCAGGAATGCGTTGCCCTGCGTGCCCGCAGTGATCGGATCTTCGTCCTTGTCTTCGCCCGGATCCAGCACACCGTTATTGTTCGCGTCTTCGCTGGCATCCTGCACACGGTCGCCGTCTCGATCGAGGAAAAAGAAGCCGGTGCCGTCCTCACGGATCGAGTTGTTGTTCAGGTCCTCACTGAACAGGTCGAGCGCGTCGCCATCGCCGTTGTAGTCGACTCCGTCCGCGGCTTCGTCCAACAGCGGGGCAGCCGTTCCGTCGTTGAAGAATCCATCGCCGTTCAGGTCCTCGCCCCGCACGAACACACCGACTTCCGTGCGGCCATCGGCGTTCCAATCTCCCACCAGGGCTACGTTCGTCGTCGATATCGGACCAAACCGGAAGGGAAGCTCGGGAATCGGATCGGTCACGGCCGCGTCAATCTCGTAGTTGCCGTTCAGGTCGAGAAGGAATTCGCCTGTCGCCGCGCGATAGACGCCGATATCCGTGTCGCCGTCTTCGTCCCAGTCGCCGAACAAGACCTGGTCGGCGGGATCGGGCGCCGCAAAGCCAAACACAAACGTCTCGGTGTCGACCAGATTGTCGGCCCTGCCGTTGTTGTTCAGGTCCTGCTCGGTCGGGTCGAGCAGGCCGTTGCCGTTCAAGTCTTCGGTAAACCCGCCATTGTCATTCAGGTCTTCGCTGAGGTCGAGCAACCCGTTGCCGTTGGCATCCTCGCCCACGTCAAGCTGCCCGTTGTTGTTCAGGTCCTCGGTCGGGTCGAGCAGTCCATCGCCGTCGCGATCCTCACCCAGCCGGCGATCGTCGTTGAGGTCGAGCTTGAACGTGCTGGTGGTCGCGTCGAAAGTGCCGAGGTCGTCGCCGCCGTTCGCTCGCAACGGTCCGGCGCCGTCGGGGTCCCAATTGCCCAGAATCGGAGTCTCACCCACGCCTCCGAACTGGAACGGGCCCAGCACCGTGCCAAGCTGACCACCGCTGTTCAACCCGATCAAGAACTCGCCGGTCAGCGGCCTGTAGATATAGAGATCGTCTCGCGAATCGAAATCGTCGTTCCCTGCCAACGGCACCTTCTCGTCTGTGTACAACACGTCAACCGAGCCGGGGTGCCTCGCTTCGGAACCGATGTCCACCACGAACTCAATGCCGACGCCCGGCGTGCTGGAAATCGGCGCAGGGGTCCGGTCGAAGTTCGTCAGAAAGCTCGGGGTGATCAAGTCCTGGTCGGTGTCGATGTCAATGAACCCGAACACCGAGTTCGGCTCGCTGGCCGACGGCGCCTCGATCGTCGTGCCGGGCGGCGTCGTATTGAACCGCACGTTGATGTAGAGGTTGTTCGGATCGGCGAACCCTGAAATCGCGCTGATGTCCAGCGTCGGCGTCGGCGCACCTGGGAACACGTCGGCGATGGCATCCGGTGGATCGCCGCCGAGCACGTCCTTGTGCGGGCCGGGCGATGAGTCGGGAGGAGGCGCCACCGCCACACTGAACGTGGCCGTGAAGTTGTCGCCGCCGGAACCGTTGCGGTCGCCGTCCAGCTTGTTGCCGGCCAAGTCGCGAATCGACGCAGTGCCGACGAGCATGAGCTGGAACAGGTCGTTGGGCAAACGCGAGCCGATCACAAACCGCCCGGTGTCGGTCGCCGGGCTGTACTCGATGCGCTGCGGCGCAATCGTGGTCTCGTTGCCGTCGCCGAACGTACCATCGCCGCCACTGGCGCTCAGCACAAAGTTGGCAGGCGTCACGGTGGCAGGATCAAGGTCTTCATTGAAGACCACGTCGATCGCCGTCAGGGGCTCCGTAATGATCGCGCCCGGGGACGGATTCGTTGAGACCACCGTCGGCGCCGACGTGTCGCCCGGGGGTGGTGGATTGGTGGGCACGTTCACGCCGAAAGTCCAGGCGTAATCGGCCGCGCGGTTGCCGGCGGCGTCGCGGATCGAGTCGCCGACGAGACGAGCACGATAGGCGCCGTTCGCGAGTTGACCGTTCACCACAAACCGCACGACGTCCGTCGCGGCACTGTATTCGACCCGCGTCGGAACGATCCGCACGTCGTCGGCCGTGCCGAGGTTGCCGTCGGCCCCGGCGGCGTGAAGCTGAAGGCTGTTCTGGTCCGGCAAGTGGGCCGGATCGAGATCCTCGTTCAGCGTCGCCTCAATGACGCTCGGCGACTGCGTGAGCGTCGCACCCGCGTTCGGCGTTACGCTCACGACGCCCGGCGCGGTTGTGTCAGTAGGCCCGCCGCCGGGATCTGATGCAACGCGAAACGTCCAAACGAAGTCGTCGCCCGCCGTCCCGTCGCCATTGCCGTCCAGTCTGCTTCCGGCCCCGTCACGCAGCGAACCCATCACCCGAGCCTGGTAGAGTCCGTCTGCAACTTGCCCGTTTACCACGAAGCGCAGCGTATCTGTCGCCGCACTGTAGTCCACTCGCCTCGGATTGATTCGTACGTCGTCGGTCGTGCCCAGATTGCCGTCAGGCCCGGCGGCGAAGAGTTGAATTCCATTCTGGCCCGGCGAGTCGAGGTCTTCGCTCAGCAATGCCTCGATGAAACTCGGCGACTCGTTCAACTGGGCGCCCGCTGCGGGCGTCACACTCAAGACGCGCGGCGGCGTGTTGCCGGGCGCCGGCGGCTGGTCCGAGTTGACGTTCACCGTCATCGTCCACGGATCGAGCCAGGCGCCCGACTTGCCCTTCGCCTTGATGTCGCGAAGGCCGAGCGTCAGGTTGGCGTCGGCGCCTGTAGCTAGGTCGCCGGCCGTGTTGATAGTAACCACGCGGCGTCGCGCCACGCCACTGGTCACGCGAAACGGATCGGTCGCGTCGAGATCGCCGGTCACCGTGACGTCTGCGGCGGCGTTGAACGTGCGCCGATCGATGTTGCGACTGAATTGAATCGTCACGCGGTCAGGGCCGACGTCGCCGATCGCACAATCATCGTGGTCGCCTGCCGCCGGACCCGTTACCCCCAGACACTGACCTGCCGCATTGAATTGGACGACGGTGGGCTGACCGGGGGTGAGCCACGAGAAACCAACCTGGACGGGCTGGAAATCGCTCAGCAATTCGCGCGACTCAAGCCGCTCCAGAAAGCCAAGGCGCGATCCGCCTGGCGACGAGTTGCCATGAACAAGCCGCCGCGACTTCTGGTGTCGCTTCGCCTTCGTTTTCGCCATCGCTCACTCGCTCCACCGAGACACGCGAACGCGGATGTCCTGCCCCATCCTCGGTCTGGAGACCTCGTCGACATGCACGGCCATTGGCGGTCTAGACAGCATGCGCAGCTTTGGTCCGGTATCGGACGTTGCAGATACCATGCCAGGGGCCGGGGCAGAACGCAAGGCACTAGCTCCTAACAGATTAGGCACCGGAAGAACCGTCTGCAGCCACGCTCCGATGAATGATTGTGCAAGCCAATGGGCACAATTGAACACAACCAACTCCGTTGACACAACCGTTATCAGTTCCAATACTTGCCGCCGCCTACGATCGGTTCAGAGATGGCCCAGACTTGCCCAACAAGCCGGCCGTTCTTGAACCAAACGCACTTTCCAACGGGCGGACAGTCGAGAGAGGGGGGACAGAAGTGTGGTCACCGATTCCCACCGAGCAACCACCATAAGCGTTGATGCATTACCAGACAAGCCTGAAGTTGACATCGCCACAAGAAATCGGCTTGTTTCGGACTTCGCCCGATTCGCCACGTCGCCGCCCGATCGAATTGAGCAGTACCTACTCGATGCGTACCAGCTCGACGTGACAAGCACTTACGGCGGCATCCCGATCAAGAATCCTTGGGGCAAGGCGTCGGGCCAACTGTCGATGACCGAGCAGCAGGTCGCCGAAGACGCGGCGGCCGGCCTGGGATTCTGCGTGTTGAAAACCGTCATCGCCCAGGATGCCGCCGGTGATCAGAGCATGCGCGCCTGGGCGATTCCGGAAACCCGCATGGTGCTCGAACGTATTCGCGGCCGGGACGGTCGCGAGGGCTGGACGGTCACTTGGCGGGGCCGAGGCTGGTCGCGCTCGCTGGACGATTACCTCGCGCTCGTCCGAGCGGCCTGCGCGATCGGCCGCAGCGCTGGCATGCTCGTGGTCCCATCGTGCAAATACCACTTGCCTACGCCGCTCGAACCCGACTGGAAGATTGCCGAGTACGAATTCACCACGCGCGCGATCCTGGACGCCTACTCGCCGATGGACGCCGGCGGACTCGCGATGCCGCTCGAAAAAGACTTCAGCCCGACGCTCGCCGGTTCCGACCTGGCGACTCAGCAGGCCCAAATCCTGCACTGGCTGCGAACCGTGCCGCGGCTGATGCGCGAGGCGGTCGGCCGCGATCGCGTGCGCGTGGGGCTGAAACTGTTCAACGCGCTGTTCGACGACGAGTTCCAGCTTCAGATGCTCGACGCCGTAGCCAGCGCGGGCAACGATCGCCCCGACTTCGTGGTCTACGCCAACCGGCTGTTCGATCCGAACCGCGAGTTCGACGGCCAGCGCGGCATCGCCGTCGGTGGACCTGACCTAGGTGACCGCAACCTGCGCGTGCTGGACCAATACCAACGGCGGGGCGGGAACGCGGCGAACGCGGCCCCGATGGAGATCTCGGCGACCGGCGACATCGACTCAGGCAAGAAGGCGGTCGAGTACCTGTTGCGGGGCTGTTCCAGTTTTCAACTCCATACGTTCTTTCAGTTGCCCGCGAGCCAGTACGCGATGCGCACCGGCAGCAAGATCGCCAAGGCGCTGCACCAACTCTACTTTGATCCGGACGAGGGATTCGTCGCGTGGTTGCTGCACGTCGCCGCGCGCCGGGGTCGTCCGCCGGACGGCGTCGTCCGACTGCGCGATATCGTCGGGGCGGGCCTTGATCTGAAGTGAGTCCGCTGGGGCAAACGGTGCCGGATGTCCGCGCGCTACACGGCCGCACCCTGCGACGCCGCGCGCCAGCGAAGACGGAACAGCAGGTCCATCACCACGAGCAGAACGCCCGACAAGCCGAGGGAAAAGCCGAGGTAGACCCAGTGCACGGGGAAGCTCGCCGTCGCCGCGCCCGCCTGGGGCATTGCCGAGTTGATGCTTGGGAAGTGCAGCGGCACGGCGAATATGGCCGAAAACGGACTGCTGATCGTGTACTGGCTGATCTCCTCGTAACTCAGAGTCGTAAACGGCCTCAGGAACTGAGCCGCCGCCATCGGGCCAAGGAACAGCGCGAGCATAACGAGGTAGGTCAGAATCATCGCCACGGCGGTCTTGCGACACAACACCGAGAAGAACAGTCCAAGCGTGCTCGTGAGCAGACACGTCGCAAGTATGATCGCGAAAAAGATGAACATGCTCAGGAAGTTCGGGTAGAAGTCGTCGACCATCGCGTACGCCAGCACGATCTGCTCGGTAAGCAACAGCGTCAGCACCGTGGACACGCGCAGCGACGAAAACAGTTTCGCAAAGATGATCTGACCGGGTTGAATCAGCGTCGTGAGCAGCAGCTCCAGCGTCTGCCGCTCGCGCTCCTGTGTGACCGACCCGGCGCTGAACACCGGGCCGACCAACATGTTGAAGATGATCACGTACGAAATGTAGTAACCCACCCAGTCGGGCCGGAAGAACATGAACACCGCCATCATGACGATGGAAAGCAGCATGCTCACCTGGATCACCACGCGAAGCATCAGCGTGCCCTGCGAGAAAATCTCGCTGCGCAGCTCCTTATCAAGCACCGGGTTCGTGCCGTCTTCCATCAGGTCGGTCCGCTTCGCCGGAGCGAACAACCAATCGGGGAACATGTCACGACGGATCACCAGGCCGACAGAGTTCGCCTGCTCCTCCTGTTCGTCCACGACCTCTTTGCCCTCGCTGCCCACGTCGGGCGGATACAACAGACGGCGGTTGACCACCGACACGACCGCGGCCCAGGTCGCCAGCGCGATCGGCGGCAACAGCACGATGCCGGCGAACACGCGAAACTCCTCGGGCGCGTTCCGCCAGATCGCCAGGCAAACCAGCGCAAGCGGCAGGATCGCAAGGTAGCTCACCACCAGCGCCGAGCTGGTCCGGCCGAAGTAGCTACTCGTGCCTAGACTGATCATGCCGAACGTACCCGCCGACAAAAACAGCACGCCGTAGGCCATCACAATCTCGTTGAGCGCGATACCGCCCAGCAGCCAACAGAGCACCATGAGCGGCGCCGACGACATGATCAGCAGCGTCAGATAGCAAAGCGAGCTGAGCAGCTTGCCGACCAGCACCGCGCCGGGTTCCATCGGCGTCGAGATGAGCAGCTCGTAAGTCTTGCGTTCCTTCTCACCCGTGATCGACCCGGCCGCATAGCTGGGCGCCATGAGAGCCACGAGTGAGAATTGGCCGAGGAAGAAGATATCGAACAGTTGTTGCGCCTTGACGGCCGCGCCGATCTGCACCCTGCCCTCTTCGGGCCACGGAAAGTACACCACCGCGCCGAGAGCCGCGACGTAGATGAAGCACAGCACGAACGCCCGCGTCATCCGCAGGTTCACCAACAGCTCGTGCCCCAGGACTGGATTGTCACGCAAGTACATGTCGCGATTGTCACTTGGCTGTAGTCCGTTGTCCAGCAGACGCAAGCTCCGTCGACCGACCCTGTCCCTGACCGTCTGAACTCGTCATGGTCGTGGTCAGGATGCGCCACCAAGACCGACCGACGCTAGAATCCATCTGACCCAAACAGTAACTTGCCAAAGCAGGATGGCAGCTATGGCGAACCTCTTGACCATTTCCCACCGAAACATCGTGTCAGCATCGTGCGTCAGGAGGATTCTGCCCTCGTGCGCCGCCCACGCCAGGATCTCCGCGTCTTGAGCGGCCGTCAGCCCGATATCCTGAACACGCAACACGTCCAAATCAGGCCGTCGCCGATACAGGCCGCGGAGGATGTCGGCGTTAGAGTTCTCATCGCTGACCAGCTTGAGCACGCGCGTCCGCCTTGGCCTTCGCGCGAGCGAGCAAGATCGCACGCAGGTTGTCCTGAGGGCCCTGGAGTTCCTCAATCGTTTGTCGCACTTTCACCGCTACCTCTTCGCGCAATCGCAGGTATTCCTCAAATCGTTCAGGGGCCGCAAGATAGCGGCTCACGACGGCGTAGACGTCGGCCAGGTTCAGGGTGTCGTAGGACTGCGCGATGGCCTCGGGTGTAGCGCCGGCCTTGAATGCGCGAAGGACCAGTTCCAGCAGGACACGGCTGTTGCCAACGCGCAACACCCCAGGCGGTTCCTCGCGGAGCGGCACGGCAACGGTCAATGGTTCAAAATCGAGCGTCGTCATTCGATCAACTCCACCACGGACTCGACGCGTTCCCCAAAGCTCTTGAATCCTATCTTACTCAAGGAATACCGTTAGGTCGAACCGCGCCCGCCGATAACTCCCGATCAGATGACCAGCCCCTTGGTGATCGTCATGAACACTTCTTCCAGGCTTGGCTCGACCTCGGTGAATGCGTGGACCTCGACGCCTTCGCGGATAAGCTCGTTGAGCAGACCGGCCAGGTCGCGGTCGTCGCCGCTGAATTCGCCGGTGATCGTGTGGTCCATCAGTTCGCAGCTCCGCATGTGCGGATGGTTCCGAACGAGCAAGTGGGCGCGGTCGGCCTTGTCGAGCACGCGAATGCGAAGCTGCCGGTGCTTCTGCAGTTGCCGGTGAATCTCGCTGATCGGGCCGGCGGCCAGCAGCACGCCACGCTCGATAATGCCGATCGCCGTGCAGAAGTCGGCCAACTCCGACAGGATGTGGCTCGATATCAGAATCGTCTTGCCCATCGCCTGCAACTCTTTGAGCAGCGCCTTCATTTCGAGCCGCGCCCGCGGGTCGAGGCCGCTGGCCGGCTCGTCCAGGATCAGCACCGGCGGATCGTGTACCAGCGTCTTGGCCAGACACAGCCGCTGCTTCATGCCGCGCGACAGGCCGTTCACGTACGCGTCGCGCTTGTGCGTCAGGTCCAATAGTTCCAGCACGTCGTTGATCACCTGGCGGCGGCGGTTCTTCGCCACCTGATAGGCCACGGCAAAAAAGTCGAGGAATTCCCACACCTTCATGCCGTCGTACACGCCGAAGCTGTCGGGCATGTAGCCGATGACGCGGCGCACACCGAGCGGATCCTTCGTGACGCTGTGTCCGGCGATGATCCCCTCGCCGTCGGTCGGGCGCAGCAGCGTGGCAAGGAATCGGATCGTGGTGCTCTTGCCCGCTCCGTTCGGGCCGATGAACCCGAAGATCTCGCCGCGCTCGATCTTCAGATTCAGCCGATCGACCGCGAGGAAATCGCCATAGCGTTTCACAAAGCTGATGACTTCGATCATGGCTTTCCCAGGTTGCACAGCACGATGGTGAAGCCGACCGCACGGTCGGGCCCGGGGTCGATCGCCTGTCCGCCCGTCGGCTTCGGCGTCCAACCGACCAGCCAGGTCCCCGTGCCCAGCAACGGATCGCCGATACGCTCTTCGATCAGTTCCACCAGGCCCAGCGGCGACAGCTCGCCCAGGTCCGCAAACAGAGAGTGGCCGGCCATACGTCCGTCTTCGATGGCGGTTCGCCCTTCAACAGGCTCGCCCTCGATGACTCGCGGCGCAGTGAAACTCTCGCCGTCTGCGACAAGTTCGACTCGCGCGCCGGCTGCGAGGTCGCCGAGTCGCGTCCGGCGCGGGCCGGTCACCAGGTGGCAATCCCAAAGGGGCAGACCCGACTGGTTGGTCACGTGCCAACGTCCGCTCGGCTTAGCGGCCTCGAGCGCAATCGGACCGGCCAAGTCGCGCATTTCTTCCGCGCGGATCATGCCAATCGATCGCGGGTTCACCTCGTACCGTTCGTTGTGTCCCAGGGCAACGCTGGTCGGCATGTCCCAATCGATGGATAGTCGCTCGGCCTTCTGCCCGCGCACTACGCCCTCGACCGCGATCGGCAGCGGCAATGCCAGTGCGCCGGCGTTCTCGAACCGGAACTCGCAGCGCCGCCGCGAGCCGCTGTATACGCACGTGAAGCGGCTCAGGTGCGCGCGCGGGTAGCCGGCGAAGGTTTCGAGGACGTCGATTTCGTGACTCGTCGTGTCGAACCCCACGTTCAGTTTCGCGAACCGAACCACGCCGACCGCGAACGCGACGATGATCACCGGCGCGGCCAGCCACGCCAGCTCGGGCCGTCGCAACGCGAACCGGCAGATCACCCAGTTCAGCGGCACCAGCACGATCAGATACGAGACCGCGGCGGCCAACACGAAGTCGGGCGGTGGAATCTCGATGCCCGTCGCGTCGAGCAGCGCCTGTCGCGCCGTCTGAACGACCGGCGTGTCGTCGCGCCAATCGGCGACGGTGTCGGTCTCGACCGGGTTCGTGCCGTCGTCGGTCCGGATCGGCGGCTGGTATCCGCCGAATCCCCTGGGTGGATTGTAGATGATCTCGGCCGGTTCGCTCGCCGGGTCGTTCGGGTCGGGTTGCGTGAGCGTACGTCGCCGCGAGCCGGCAGCAAGGTCGCGCGCGGCAACGCGCACTCGCGACAACTCGCGGGCCGACAGCCGCATGTAGGTTCGCCCGGTGCTGCCGAGGCGAAAGTTCGGGTTCGGCTCAGTCTCGCGCACGCGGAACAGTCGCTCGCGCCAGAACGTGTCGTAGCCGCCGCCCCAGTTCACCAACTCGGGCTGGTACAGACTGAATGCGGCCATCACCACGCGGCCGCGCCCGACGCGGCGCTCGACGACCAGCGGGAACTCGCCCTGGCGCACCTCCGGCGGGACCGGCTCGGCCTCGGGCCGCGGCTCGAGCGTGGCCACGTAAACCGGCTTCGACGGCAAGATCCGGATCGGTTCCTGCCTCGCTTGCGGCTGGTGAAAGCGACGCGCGGTCAGGTGGTTCTGCGACAACGTGCTGAGGTCCGTCAGCTCGCCGCCCGCGCCGGCGACGACGTCGGCGGGCAAGTACGGGGCGAGGAAACTCTGGCCCAGTTTCGTCGCCGCCGCGCCGCCAGAGATGATCAGTTGTCCGCCCAGGTGCAACCAGTCGATCATCGCCTCTTGCTGACGGGCCGTCAGCGAGTCCGGATCGTAGTCGTCCCAGATCGCGTAGCTGGTCGTCGTCCAGCCCAGCGCCGTGTCGGCGACGAGCGCGCGAGTGCCCTGCGGGTAGATCGGGTAGTAGTAGCGACGCAGTTCGGCCGGCTCATCGTCGGTCTCGCTGCCGGGCAGCACGCATTGCATTGAACCGAGAAACCTGAAGTTCTCGGGTTCGGGCGAGAGCACGACCATGAGGAACTGGTCCCCCTCGAGCCGCGTACACGGCTGCTTGTCGATTCCGGGCGGCGTGATCGGCAACACGCCGTCGGGATGATACAGCGCGAACTCAAAACCCTTGTGCGACGGCTTGTGCGTGCGCAACACGGGCAATCGGTAGTAGCGTCGCTCGCCTTTGACCAGGTGGATCAGCCGGCGGAACCGAATCTCGTGCGGCGTCTCGGGCACCTGCTCGTAGCCCGTGCGGATCTCGACGGTCTCGTCCTTGTTGTTCGCAGTCAGGTCGAGGTGGAACAGGGTCCAGTGATTCTGTTTGAAGTACGTGATCGTGTCGGAGGGCGAGGTGCGAACGGCGCTGAGCGTGAAATCGTCTTTGGTCTCTTCCTTCTTTTTCTTCGCCTTCAGCCGCTTTTCGATCTCGGCGTCCAACTCGTCTTTGGGCTTTGGCGAGTCCGCCTTGTCGGTCTCGGACTTCGGCTTGCCGGCGGCATCGTCTTGCTTGGCGCGTGCGGCGGGCGGCTGCTTGGCGACAGGCGTTTGGGCTGTGGCGAACGACGCCGCACTGAGAATTGACCCAAGCCAGGCGATGGCAATGCGACACGCAGACAATCGCTGGTGGAACACCCCGGACCCTCTGCTGAACTGTTCGAGTCGGCTGGGGCCAGTCTAATCAACCGTCAGTCCGCGCGAAAGGCGAAAGGAATGCTCCTGCACTGCCTGCCAGCCACTTGAAACCCAGACTGATTTCTATTCTCCGCCGTTCGGATCGATGCCCATCGCCTTCAATTGGGCAGCCAGTCGCTCGGCCCGCTGCTGCGATTGCTCGGCGCGCTGACGTTCCTGATCGGCGCGCTGACGTTCCTGATCGGCGCGTTGACGTTCCTGCTCGGCCCGTTCCATACCGGTTGGAATCAGCCCGCCCGAGGCGTCACACCAGCGGAGCCAGGTATCTTCCATGTTTTCGAATTTGCCGCGCCACGTAGTAAGCCCCAGGCCGACGACGGGCAAGAAACCGCCGCCTAGCGGCTTGTAGCGGTTCTCACCTAAGGTGAAGATTCGCAGCGGATCGGAGCGAAGATACTTCTCCGGGTCCCAGATCACGTAGTACAGGACGCCGAGTTGCGCGTACATCCGAAACTTTCGCGTCTCCTCCTCGCCCTCCGTGTTCGAGACCACCTCGATCGCGACCTCCGGCGGCTTGCCGAGAATCCACACGAAGTACGAGTTATTTTCCTTGGCCCGGTGGTCCTCGCCGACTTCCACGTCGAGGCTGACCATCACGTCGGGCACGAGCGGCGGTTTCTTCACCGCGTAGAACAATCCGACGTTTGCCAGAGCCATGAATTTGCGCCCGTCGCCGGGTCCCGGCCACGAGCTTTGCAGCGGCTCCACAAGCAGTCGCATCTGCTTCTCGGCATAGATTCCGTCCACGGGTGCTCCGTCGTCGATCTTAATGTCGTCCAGCGAGGGAATATCTTCGGGCCGCAAGAATTGACCAGCCGCCGCGGATGGCGCCGGCGTCGTCGCGGTATTTGTCGAGTTCGTGTCCATCGGACGCTCCGAACAGTACGCATCGAAGTCAGACGTATTATACCCACGCGCCGCGTCGGTTCACATCATTGAACTTGTGAGACTTGCCGGCGGCATCGTCTTGTTTGGCGCGTGCGGCGGGCGGCTGCTTGGCGACAGGCGTTTGGGCTGTGGCGAACGACGCCGCACTGAGAATTGACCCAAGCCAGGCGATGGCAATGCGACACGCAGACAATCGCTGGTGGAACACCCCGGACCCTCTGCTGAACTGTTCGAGTCGGCTTGGCCGCCGGTCTAATCAACCGCCGGTCCGCGCGAAAGGGAAAGATCAACGGGATGGTCGCTACGGGAAGTCGCGTGAGTTTGCCGCCCGCGCCGCGACTAAGACAGGCAGTGCCGGACTTGTTCCGTTTTCGCTGCGGAGGATGCCATGACCCGTTCGCGATTGGCCCAGCCACACAAGCCCCTTCGTCCAACGGCGCAGGGGCGGCGTTTCATCGGCTCGATCGAGCGGCTGGAGGCTCGTGAGCTGATGGCCGCCAGCTTCAGCGACGGCCTTTGGATAGTACGCGGCGACACCGATCCTGGTGCGATCGCCGACACCATCGTGATCGACCGCGACCCGGCGGCGCCGAGCATGCTCCGCGCGGTGGTGAACGGCAACGCGATCGACAGCCGGGAAGACGCGACGGTCGCGAGGATTCGAGTCATCGCGGGCCGTGGCGACGACACGGTTCGCATCGACGAGCGGATGGGCGCGATCACGCAGCCGGCGACCATCATCGCGGGCGCGGGGCACGACCTGATCGAAGGCGGCGCGAGCGCCGATCGGCTGCTCGGCGGGCCTGGCCGCGACACGCTGCGCGGCGGCGACGGCGACGACGCGATCTTCGGCGGCGCGGGCGTCGACCGGCTCGAAGGCGGTGCCGGCGCGGACATGCTGAGCGGCGACGCGGGCCACGATGAATTGTGGATGGCCCCCGACGATAACGCCCCCGAACGGACTCGCCGCGCCGGTCGGTTCGTCGCGCCACGCGAGCAAGACGACGTGATCGAAGAACCGATCAAGAGCCCACCCGACAACGACCAGGGAATCGCCATCGACGAACAGGAACTGCCGCCGGGCGAACGAATCGTCATCGACGATCCGATGAACCCGTTCGTCATCGAAGAACCCATCGATCCGATCGTCGTCATCGACGACCCCATTGAGTTCTGGCGCCCCGCCGACCAGGACGTGCATCCGGTCGCCACCGAACGCCTGCGCCGCGATCTCGACCCGACGTCGATCGAGTCACTCGACGGCCTCAAGCAACTGCTCATCAACGCGACGATCGACGAGTGGCAAGCGACGCTCGGCACGAGTTGGGAGCAGGGCGGCTGGTGCTGCAGGGATTGGTTCCGCGGGCGGAACGACGTGGCTTTCGACATTGACATCCGGGGCAATGGCTTGTTGGCTGTCGGGGTCGCCGACATTCCAGTGCTGGCCATGCCACAGGTGATGGTCCGCGAACCGATGATAGGCCTGGCACATGACTTCGCCGCCAACATGTGGGGCGAGTTGAAAGTGGCGGCGGACGGTCTCGCAACGAACGAACCAACATTCTCGACGACCAACACCCAGGAGGCGGGGGTCAACGAGGCCGACATCATCAAGACCGACGGCAACTACCTGTACGTTCTGGCCGGCCAGGAACTGATCATCGTCGACGCCTGGCCCGCCGAGGACATGCACGTCGTTTCGCGAGCGACCGTCGAAGGGACGCCGGTCGCGATGTACCTCAAGGCCGATCGCGTCATGGTGATCTCTCGCGTCGTCTCGGACTCGCGCACCGAGCAACTCGACACGGCGCGTCAGTCGCTCGTGCTGCGCAGCGTAGTGCTCGACCCCTACGGCGGGCCAGTCGGCCAGAACCAGTCGAAGATCACGGTGTTCGACGTCGCGGACCGTACGTCGCCCCAGGTGCTGCAAGAGACGTATCTCGACGGCCGCTACGAAGACTCGCGCGCGATCGGCGACCGCGCGTACATCGTGTTGCGAAATAGCATGCCCGATCTGCCGCCGCCGACGTTCGAGTGCCTGCCGATCGAACCGCCCGTCGCCACACTCGATTCATACGCTCCGACCGAGCGTTGCACGTACGAAGACGAGGCCGCGTACCGCGCGCGGCTGGCCAGCGTGCCATTCGACGCTGTGCCCGAGTATCTGACGCGAGTAACGACCGGTGCGGGCGTAGCCGAGTCGGCCGGTGAGCTGCTCGACCGCGGGCTAGTCTATGCCGCATTCGACGCGCCCGGCGACGACCTCGTGACCGTGGTCATGATCGACGCGGGCGGCATCGAAGTCGGCCCGCCCGTCACCACATCGGTCGTCGGCTCGAAGAGCATCGTCTACGGCTCGGCCGAGAGCCTGTACGTCGTCACGTCGAATTCGACGGGCTGGTCGTACCGCAGTTGGTCGGCCGGCGACAGTTCGCAGATCTTCAAGATCGACCTTGGCGACGACGGCGTGGAACTGGCGGCTGTCGGCGAGGTGCCAGGCTCGGCGCTGAACCAGTTCTCAATGGACGAGGATGACGGCCAGTTCCGCATCGTGACCACCAGCGGAGGCGGCGGTTGGGGTTGGGGCAGCTTCACGAACCAACTCTTCATAATGGAACAGACCGACGAGCGGCTCGAGGTCGTAGGCAGCCTCGAAGGGTTCGCGCCCGACGAGCGGGTCTATTCGGCCCGGTTCATCGGCGACCGCGCGTATGTTGTGACCTTCCGCAACACCGACCCGCTCTTCACATTCGACCTGGCCGACCCGACCGCGCCGCGACTCGTCGGCGAGTTAATAATCCCCGGCTTCTCGACCTACCTGCACCCATACGACGAAGACCACTTGATCGCGCTGGGCCGGCACGTCGATTGGAACGAGCCGCTCGCGCTGCAACTGGCGATGTTCGACGTGACCGACCTGGCCAATCCACAGCGCACGCACGTCTACAGTTTCGGCACGAACCAGTGGGGCGAGTTCTGGGCTGAGGGGTCCGAGGCGGAACGCGACCATCACGCCTTTTCATTCTTCGCCGGCTACGACGTGGTCGCGCTGCCGGTCTCGCACGGCGCCTGGTTCGGCGAGTATTCCGACGCCCCGGCGGGCCTGGAGGTCTTGGACGTAAGCCTCGATACGGGCTTCACGATGCTCGGTCGCATCGAGCACCAGACCGACGTGCGTCGCAGTCTGCGCATCGGCGAGATGCTCTACTCCGTCTCGACCGATCAAGTGAAAGTTCAGCCGCTCCGCAATCCGGTCGCCAGCATCGCGAGCGTCGCGCTGGCGTGATCGAGGCGAATGCCACGGCGCGGCAGCATGATTTCGCACTGCGACGCAAAGATCAGCTCGCCGGCTGGCGCCCCAACACATCCTCACACAGCGCGCGCAGAGGCTCCGCCACGCTCCAAGCCTGGAAGTAGCAGCCGGCCGGACGGTGCGGCGGGTCGCCGTCGGCGACCTCGCAGATCGAACCGAGTCCGGCCCCGGACATCGTGCCTGCGAGACGTTCGATCTGTTCGCGCATGCGACGCCGCGCAGACTTGTTCTCGCCGTGGCTGCGCAGGTACGCCGTGACGAACGGGCCGAGCAACCAGGGCCAGACCGTGCCCTGATGATACGCGCAATCGCGCTGGGCCGGGCCGCCGCTGGACCGGCCGATGTACGCCGGGTCGGTGGGGGCAAGACTGCGCAGCCCCAGCGGCGTGAGCAGGTGTCGCTCCACTGTTCGCACGACACCCGCGCACTTGTCGGCGTCGAGCACCGGAAACGGCAGGCTGGCGGCAAGGAGTTGGTTCGGCCGAATCGCCGGGTCAGGCCCAGAGTCCTCGAGTACGTCGAAGAGGCAGCCGACTTCAGGGTTCGAGAATCTGGTATTGAAAGCGGCACGAGTGCGGGCCGACTTCTGTTCGAGCCGCTCGGCGACCGTTAAGCGTCCGAGTCGGCGATTCAGTTCTGCGGTCACGCGCAAGGCGTTGTACCACAGCGCCGCGATCTCGACCGGCTTGCCACGCCGCGGCGTGAACACTTGATCGCCGTGCTTGGCATCCATCCACGTCAGTGCGACGCCCTCGGCGCCGCCGGCCAACAGGCCGTCGGCGTCCTCCCAGATGTTGAACCGCGTGCCCCGCTCATGCCAGGCGACAATGTCGTCGAGCGCGTCGATGAGTTCACCGCGCACGAAATCGAGGTCGCCCGTGTAGCACACGTAGCGGTAGACCGCGCTCGCGAACCAGAGCGTCGCATCGATCGTGTTGTACTCGGCCCCGCCCGCATCGCCGAACCGGTTGGGGACCATGCCCTCACTCATGTGCGGCGTGAATGCCTGAAGGATCCGCCGGGCCGCATCGAATCGGCCGGTGACTAGGGTCAGTCCCGGCAAACTGATGAACGTGTCGCGGCCCCAATCAGTAAACCACGGATAGCCGGCGATCACGGTCGCCAGTCCGTCGCCGCGCCGGACCAGAAACGGCGCGGTAGCGCGGCCGAGCGCCCGGGCGAGCGGGTCGGGGTCGTCGCCCAGCGGCGGAACGCGCCGCGACGCCATCTCGCGCTCGTACAACTCCGCGGCGTCGTGAGGCGAGACTGGATCAGTGCCGATCGCCAGCCAGGTCGGCCCACCCGGCCGCAACCGGACCGCGAGCACGCCGGCCGAAATCAGATCCTCGCCCGCGTCCAGGCCGCGCTCACGCTCGCGCGGGTAGTCGAATCGGTAGTACCACGTGCGATCCGGTCGGAACTCGTAGCCCTGGTGACCGATCCACACCGCGGGCACGCCGTGATAGATCGGTATGTAGACCATGCCGGGCATCACCCGCGCGCGGGCGCTCGCGAATTCGTTCGCGCGACTCGTGCCGTGATAATCGCGCCCGGCGAGCAGCACGCGAATTTCCAACTCGGCCGGATGATCAGACTTCAGCTCGTAGCGCACGACGGTGAGCTGCCGGCCCTGGATCATGGCCAGCGATTTCTCCAGAGTCACCGGCCCGGCGCGGAACCGCCAGGTCGGCGCCGGCGTCGCGTCGAACGCCTCGATCTGCAGGTAACCGGCCGGGTGCACGAAGTCGCCCTGATACAGATTCGTGGCCAGTTCCGAGCGGCCCCACATGTGTACCAGCGTCTCGTCCAGCTTCGACACCAGCACCATTCGCCCGACGGGCGGCTGAGTCGCGGCGATCAGCACGCCGTGATACCGCCGCGTGTTCGCACCGCACGCCGTCGCCGACGCAAAGCCGCCCAGCCCGTTCGTCTCCAGCCATTCCCGTTGGAGCAACTCGGGCAGGTGGTCCGGCAAGGTCGGTCCGTTCCAGTGCCAGCCGATCGAGGGGGCGTCGCCGTTCATGACGGCATTCAATGTAATCCCACGTAACGGACAAAGCGAATCTCATCGCCTTGTCCAGGACCCGATTCACCTCGTGGAGATTGGTTCTGCTCTTGCGTACATTCCGACGTGCCTACCGCCGGGTCAGACATCGTGGCGCATGAGGACGCCGGTCCACAGTCACTCGTCGGATGGGGCGACGAAGCTTCGTCCATCAACCCGTGTGTTCGCGTCGGGCAACGATGGGCCATACGGCCTCGACCGCCTCGCCGCGCGTTGCGTAGATGCGGTCGTAGAGATTCACGGTCGGGTCGCAGTGCGGGACGATGAACTCGACGCGCTCGCCGATCTGTGGGACCTTCGCGCCCGCTTCCGCCGTCAGGATGCCGAACTCGTCGCCGCCGCGGCTGTAGACGAGGCCGGGCCAGCCTTTCGGCTCGGGCAGCCAAGCGGTCGTCGTGTCGAGCGCCTTGGTGCCGGCGTCGGTCGAGACTCGGCCGGCGTGCGTGGTGCCGACCACGGTCGCCAGCACGGTCAGGCTGTGGTGAAAGTCCGAGTACGCTGCGCCGCCGCTGTGGCCGCCGATCCGCCGATAGTCGAGGTCCATGAACACGTACGATCCGACCTGCAGTTCGGTGACGCCACGGATCGTGCTGTCGATGTTGTACGTGCCGGTGCTGCCGCCGGACAGAATGGCCGCGTCGAATCCCGCCTTGGTCAGCAGCTCACGCGTCTCGACCGACTTGGCCATCGCCTCGCGCGAGACCTTGTCGCGCTCAGCGAACCCCACCACGTGCGACGCATGGCCGGCGTACGACTGCACGCCGCGCACGCGCAGCCGTTTGTACTTCGCGATGTGCCGCGCCAGTTCGAGCGCCGGTTCGCCGGGCAGCGAACCCGTGCGGCGGTCGCCGATGTCGACGTCCACCAGCACGTCGACGGCGACATCCGACGCCGCAGCGGACTCGGCCAACAGGTCGACCTCGCGCGAGTGTCCTACCGCGATCATAACGTCGCCGCCGCCCCGCACGAGCGCCGCCATGCGAGCGATCTTCGCCGGCTCGGCGATCGGCGACGTAAGCAGCACACCCTTGATGCCGGCCGCGACCATCGCCTCGGCCTCGGGCACGGTCGCCACGGAGATTCCGATTGCGCCCGAAGCGATCTGCCGCTTGGCAATCTCAGGGCACTTGTGCGTCTTGGCGTGCGGCCGAAACGCGCAGCCGACGCGCCGGCAGTGGTCGGCCATGGTCGCCAGGTTCGCCTCGAACAGATCGAGGTCGAGCAACAGCGCGGGCGTCGGTACGTTCGCCCGCGTGAGATTCGTTGAGTCGAGATTCGGGCCACGACGCGAATCGGGGGCATCTGCAGACACGAGATTCTCCGAACTGCCCAGCGACGCGGTCGCCAGACCTGTGGCCAGAAACGATCGGCGATTGACCGGCATGACGGCAACTCCTCATCGAGTTCGAGTTCATTCGAGCGGTTGGGTCCACACAAACTCACCGCTCTCCACGCCCCAGTCGAGGCCGAAGTAGCCGGCCACTTGAACGCCGGCGACTCCACCGCCCAGCATGTCGGGGCCGATCGCGATGAAGTCGGGGTAACCGACCCCCGACACAAAGTACGGCAACCGGTCGGCGAGCCGCATGCCGGCCGCGCTCGTGCCCGAGACGACGCCCACACTCGCCTCGCTGCCGACGCGCGGGCGGATGAACAGGCACGCCAGATCGTCTCCCGCGACGCATCGACCACCGACGCTCATCCGGCCGCGAGCGACTTCGACCGGGCTGTCGCCCAGCAGCGCGGACCAGCAGGCATTGGTCGTGGCGTTGCCGTAGAGCACGATGTTGCGTTTCTTGTCCAACAGTTCCGAGCCGGCCGGCGCGGCGCGAAAGTGGGCGTCCGAGACAACGTCGATAGATCCGTTTCCTCGATACCAGAACTGCTCGGCGTCGTACCGCGCCTTTGCCGCCGCCCAAGCGTTCTCTTCGGCCGTGCCCTGCGTGCCATAGACGAACACGACGCGATTGCGAAATGCATCCTTGAACGTGCCGTAGCGGTGCGGCCCCTTGAGCGCGGGCGATGGCCGATCGGTCAGCGACCAGCGACCCGCGTCGTACGACAACCACACGCGATCGCCTTCCGGTTCAAATGCGGGCAGTTCCTGACCGTCCAGATCCAGCGCTGTTCGGGCCTTTCCCAGATGCGACACGTCGATCGCGAGCCGCGCGATATTGTCGGTCGTGCCCGTGAGTCGGCGCGGCAACGTCCCGAACCGGATTCGTACCGAACTGGGCCTGCCCTGACGAGTTTGCGCCTCGATGTGAACCCAGTGCGATGATGCCGACACGCCCGGACTGGCGGTGACGAACTCAACGTCACGAACTGTCTCAATGGGGCTGGCCGAGTGCTTGCGAAAGAACTCCCACATCGGCGGCCAATCGACGCACGCCGTGCCGGCGATTCCTTCCTTGCCCCACCAGTGGCCCATGCCAGGCTCTTCGTGATAGGCGAAGTCGGAATGGAACTCGTCGAGCACACGCTTCATCGTACGGGCCTGACCCACCGGCACGTTGTCGTCCTTCTCGCCGTGCAACACGTAGACGCCGTGCTTCAGGTAGTTCCGCGCCAGCGCGAGCGTGTCGCTGGCTGAGGCCGATCGGGCCAGCATCTCGCCGATCGCGCTGGGGTTCTCTGGTCGGCTCGCACCCGCGTACGAATACATGCTGACCCAGCCGGCGCTCGGACCAATCGCGGCGAAGCGGTCCGGGAAGTGTGCGCCGATCTGCCAGACGCCGTGGCCGCCCATCGAATGGCCGGTGAGGTACGTCGCGCTCGGCCGCAACTCGTGCTCGGCCAGGTCGAGCACCTCGATCGCGTCGAACCGCCCCCAGTCTTCCCAATCGAATCCGTACGGCCGTCGGTTTGTTGGCGCGACGACATGCGCCCAGTCCTTCGGCAGGTACGCCTGAGCCTGACCGATCGCCTCAACGCCGGCGCCGTGCAGCGTCAGGATGAGCGCAGGCCTCTGCGAGAGCTGATCGCTGACGGCTGACTGCTGATCGCTCGGCCTCGCCGGCACGACGGCGAAGTACTGCACGCTGCCATCGATTCCACTCACGAAAGTCCGCCGGTGCGTGGCCGTCGGCTGTTTCGCAGCGAGCGCGACGGACGCGGAATCGAGTAGCTGCCAGTCAGGCTCTTTCGCTTCGCGGCGGACCAGCCTGAGTTCCAGCTTGGTCTCGCCCTCGGTCTCCGGCTTGGGACCTGCCACTTGGAAACCGACCTTGCGGACCTGCAGCGGCATCAATTGCGGCAGCAACGTGCGCACCGATTCGCCGCCCGGCAACGTCGCCTCGATCGCAAGTCCAACGGCAGGCTCGTTCGAGGCGTTCAGCACGACGACTGCGGCTTGCGTGTCCACCGGCCGACCGACGACGAGGTCGGGCAGTGTCGTGTCGGCGAGATCAAACTGAGCCGCGGCCTTGGGCGCGACCAGCCGCGCGCGGAGTCGCCCGCGGCCCACTTGAAACAACAGATCGTTGACGCCGGCTCGCAGCCAGACCGGAACGCGCACCGACCCGTTCGAGTACGGGTCGCCGACGCGCGGTTCGCCGTTCACGTAGACCATGCTGTGACCGGCGGCGTCGAGCAGCATGACTCGGTCGCTTGCCGCCGGCGCCGCGACGTAGGCGTATCCGCCGGCCAACGACCGGTGTTGAAACACGCCGTCGGCGTTGGCCTCGACGGACTCCCACCGCCGCGTCGCGCCGTCGGCAAGCATGACAGCGGCGTCGGGTTTCGGCGCGGACCACTTGCCCGCCACGATGGCTGCCTCAATCGCGTCGGTGTGTACGGCCGATCGTCCGGACCGCCCGACCGGGGCGATCACCAGCGCCGCTCGAAAAACGCCGTCGTCCTCATCGGCGACGATCGCGCCGCGAGCCGGGTTCACCAACGCGATCGCGCAGGTCAGCGTGGTCGTCCAAACAGCAACCAAGGTCCGCATCGTCTCTCCTTCGATGGCGACGGGTCAGTTCAGCATGTTCTACTCGCGGCCGAAGTACCGGACGGGGTCGTAGCCATAGTGCAGCATGTTGTACGGCGGTATGCGGTCGATGGGCGAGCGGCCGCGCACCAGTTCGCATGCGATGCCATACGCCCACGGATACGACTCAACGCGGATCTCGCGATGCACGTAGTCCATCTTGTTGCCCCACGCCTGGCCGACGCCCACCAGGTCGAAGCGGTCGATTGCGTCGCGGCGCCGGTCGTAGTTCACATAGCCAAGCACTCGCAGCTCGCAGCCGCGGCTGTTCTTTTCCTTTCTGAGCTTTTCATCGAATTCCTTGCCCATTCGGCCGTAGCCGTCGAGCCGCATCGCGATCGAGTCGGGCGCGACGCGTTCGACTGTAAGCGTCATCGTCGTCTCGCGCGGCGCGAGCGCGTTCACACTGCCCTCCATGTAGTCGATCGCGATCGTGCTGTAGAACCGCCGCTGGATGGCCGGCGCCACATCGCTGCGATCGCCCGGCCTGGGTCCGCGCGGCACCAACGATCGCCACTCGTCCTCGGTAAGCCACAGCATGTCGCTCTGCGTCTCAGCGGCCCAACGGTCGGGGTTCTCCTTGTAGTAGAACTGCGTCGATCGGACGGCGCGTGGCACACCGACCGACTCGCGGCGCATGTACGTGCAGAACCCGCGCACGACGAGGCCGCCCGGCGGCACTGTCGGCACCGGCCGTTTGGGCGGCTGGGCGAGGCTCGGGTCCTCCAGTTCCACCCGGCGTTCGGACTCAGACAGCGCGCGGTATTCTTCGAGCACCGCGGTCAGCTCCTTCTCGCGCAGTCGCAACTCGCGGCCGCGCCCGAGCGCCCGACCGCCGGCCGTGGCCGCCGCCAGGTGATTGCCGCCCGCGCGGCACCTGTCGCAAAACGCCAGCTCCTGCGAGTTGCCGCGGAAGTACGTGTCGAGCGCGACCGGGACGAAGTGCTTCGTAATGAATTCGGGCTCAACCTGAGCGCCGGTGAACCAGCGAGCGCGGTTCGACGTGCAAGCCCCTCAGGTTCGCCCCAGCGGGCTGCCGTCGGCCGCGGTGAAGATCACCAGCGGCTTGTCTTCGGCCACGGCCCGCTGTCGCGCCTCGGTGATGCTCGTCAGCCACGGAATCTCACGCCACGGACTCTCACCAGGCTGCGGCATGATTTCGCTCATCAGCCGATCCAAGTCGCTCGCCGCGATCGGCGCGATGCGATCTTCGCCGACCACCGTCCACGTCGTTGAGAACACACCGATCGCTGCGACGAGTGCGTACAGACTGCTGCGGCTCATTCTACACCTCGCTTGCAGAGAGACGACCGAACTCACAGGCGACGCGCGGCTCATCATACCACGGCCGCCGCAACCACGCGCCAACCCGACGCCGCGCCGCCTGCAATGTTCTTGTGGAGACCGGCGGCCCTGTCGCATAAGATGCCGGCCGTTGCAACGACCAGCCAAGCCCCGATTTCGACGCGCCAACCAGGAGAGATCCATGAAAAGGCCATTCCGATCACATGCCGTGTTTCTCGCCATGCTCGTTGTGGTGCAGTACGGACTCCCTTCCGGCAGCGACGCGAATGCCGACGAGCAGGCGAAGCGTGACCTGACCCGCTCGATACGCAGCGGGCCATGGTCGGCGGGGGCCACGTGGGAGGGCGGCAAGGCGCCGGCCGCGGGCGCGAGAGTTCAGATTCGTTCGGGCCACCGGGTCGTCTACGACGTGCAGTCGGACGACGCCATTCGCTCGATCCACGTGGCAGGCACGCTTGCGTTCGCCGTTGATCGCGACACAAAGCTGAACGTCGGCCTCATCAAGATTCAACCGGGCGACGACACGAGCGAAGACGGCTTCAATTGCGACGCGCACGTGCCGGAACTAGAACCGGGTGAAGCGCGGCCCGCGCTCGAGGTCGGCACGCCCGAGCGACCGATCGAGGCAAGGCACACGGCATTGATTCGCCTCGTCTATGTCGACGGCATGGACAAGCAGTCGTGTCCGGCGATCGTCTGCTGCGGCGGGCGCATGGACTTTCACGGCGCGGCGATGGACCGCACCTGGGCGAAGCTCGGCGAGACGGCACGGTCGGGCGACGCGGCGGTGACGCTCGACGAGGCCGTGTCGGGATGGCGAGTGGGCGATCGAGTCATCGTCACGGCCACGAATCGCGCGAACGCCCGCGACGACGCGCGGCGCACCGAAGAGCGCACGATCCGCAGCATCGACGGCGCCAGACTCGCACTCGACCGGCCGCTCGAGCACGAACACATCGGGACCGGCGACTATCGCGGCGAGGCGGCCAACCTGAGCCGCAACGTCGTCGTCGAATCCGCCGATCCGGCCGGCCCGCGGGGCCACACGATGTATCACCGCGACTCGACCGGCTCGATCAGCTACGCCGAGTTCCGTCACCTCGGCAAGGAGGGAGTGCTCGGCCGCTACAGCCTGCACTTTCATTTGATCGGCGACTCGATGCGCGGCAGCTCGGTCGTCGGCGCGTCCATCTGGGACAGCGGCAATCGCTGGATCACGATCCACGGCACGAACTATTTGGTCGTGCGCGACTGCGTCGGCTACGGCAGCGTCGGGCACGGCTTCTTTCTGGAGGACGGCACCGAGGTCTACAACGTGCTCGACCGCAACCTCGCCGTGCAGGCGCGACGCGGCAAGAGGCTGCCGCGCCAGGTGCTGCCGTTCGATCAGAACGACGGGGCCGGCTTCTGGTGGGCGAACAGCCGCAACACATTCACGCGCAACGTGAGCGTCGAAAACGACGGCTACGGCTACCGCTACGAGGCGACGCCCACCAGTGCGCTCAAGCTCGTCTTCCCCGTGCTGCAACCAGACGGCGAGCGACGCGACGTCGACATCCGCACGTTGCCGTTCGTCCGGTTCGAGGCGAACGAGTCGCACAGCCAGGTGGGTCTCTATGGGTTCAACCTCGGCGAGGGCGTGGCTCGCGTCGGGCCCGACGTGCGGCACCCGTTCGTCGTGCGCGACACGAAGATCTGGGACGTACACTACGCCTTTCGACCGCAGACGCCGTCGCTGCTCGTCGAGAACATGAAAATTCACCGCGCGGCCTACGGCGTGTATCACCCGAACTACGACAATCACGAGTACCGCAACCTGACGATCAGCGAGACCAACACCGAGCCGTTCAATCGCGGACACGACGACGACAGCACGCAGTACGGCGTGCTCACGGTGGACGGCCTGACGTTCGACGGCATCCGGTCGGGCGACTTCATGCCGATCGTTCAGATCAGCGACTCGAACCCGACTGGCGCGGCCGAGACCCATTTCCGCAACGTCCGCACACTGCGCTGGACCGGCAGTCAGCGCCGCGCGCTGGTGAATCTCGGCGGCGGACCGCGCCCGATGCCGAAGACCGAGCGGGGCGTGCCGATCTACCTGCACGACTGGTTCGGTCCCGGCCGCCACGCCAAGGTGACCAGCACGAAGTCGAGCGACCTGACCTCAGACGGATTGACATATCGCGAGGAGCCGCCGCTCACCGGCGACGAGTCGCGGGTCGCGGAGGTGAAGGATGTCGCGTTCCCGAAGCTGCTCGACCCGGTCGACGACCTGCCGCCCGCGACGGTGATCACGCACGTCGCCCGTCGCGCCGACGGCAAGATCGCGGTGCGCGGCACGACCAGCGACAACGGCGCGGTGCGCGAAGTGCAGGTCAACGGTCGCCCCGCCCGCGCGCTGGCCGACAACTTCGCCCAGTGGGAGATCGTGCTCGACGCACCGCCCGCGTCCGACGCCAAGTTGCTCGCGCGCTCGACCGACGCCGCCGGCAACATCGAGCGCCTACCACATGGGCTGCCAATGACGGGGGAATGAGCCAACCGGGCCCCGGCGGTCAACTACCGTAATGGTAGCGGCACGCAACGATGATCACGTCGCCGCCCTTTTCCCGATAGACCAGACGATGTTCATCGTTGATTCGCCGCGACCACCATCCTGAGAGGTCCCCTTTCAACGGTTCGGGCTTGCCAATCCCCTCAAACGGTGTCCGCAGAACATTCTCGATCAATTGGTTGATCCGCTTGAGTAGCTTCCGGTCGTGCTGCACAAACCACTGGTAGTCGTCCCAGGCCGACGGAGTGAAAGTCAGGTTCATTCGGTGGTGAGTTCCCGTTTCTCCGCCTGACCTCCGTCGGCCTCCGCGATCGAGCGTCGCAGATGCGCCGCATTGGCCGGACTGGACAGCAGATACAACGTCTCTTTCCACGAATTGAATTCGGCGAGCGGCATCAGCACCACTTGTTCGCCCTTGTCGCTCACCACGATGCGCGGTTCCGCATCGGCCAAGACCTGCTCGACGAGTCGTGGCAGGCACCGCTCAGCATCTTTCAATGTGACAGCTTGCATGGGAGGCTCCTCATTCTCTCGTCAAGTAGTCCAGATAGTCCGCACGGGGTGGTACCGTGATGGAAGATCATACCAGATTCTGGTCAGGCCGTGTGTCCGCGCATGCGCTGGGCGGCGGTCACGAGTCGTTTCAGCTTCTCGTATGCTTCGTCGATCGTTGGCGGCTCGCCGGCGTCGGGGGCGAAGCCGCAATCGGGATTGAGCGCGATGCGGTCGGAAGCCGGCGTGTGCGTTTGGTTTGCATCGGTTGACGCGACTGTACGCCGCAGCGTCGGGTGCCGCAAGATTTGGCGTGAGTTTCGCCCTCGGCTTGCGACTACAATAGACAACCGATGATAGGGACCGGCCGATGCAACCGTCCGAAGCCGCTGAAACACGACGACTGGTAGCCAAGGCCCGTTCGGGCGACTTGGCCGCGTTCACTCAGCTTTTCGATCGACATCGCGAGCTGCTGCGGCTTGGCCTGCGCGCCCAGATGAGTCCTGCGCTGCGACAGAAGGCGGACTCCGACGACCTGCTCCAAGAGACGTTTCTGACCGCCTCGCAGTCGCTGCGCGAACTCCGTGGCGACGACGCCGGATCGTTCGCGCGATGGCTTCAGGTGATCGCCGCCCGACGCGTCTGCGACGCCTATCGTCGCTACCTCGGTTCGCAGAAGCGCGCGGCACACCGCGAGGTGTCGCTCGACCAGATGATCAACGTCGCCGGCCGATCGGGCGAGCGGCTGGTGAACCAGCTCGCCGCCCCGGTCAGCAGTCCGAGTCACGGCGCGCGACAAGGTGAACTGATGCTCGCGCTGGCCAACTCGCTGGCCGAGTTGCCCGAGCATTATCAGAAGGCGATCGAGATGCGGTTCATCCGCGAATGTTCGCTCGACGAAATGGCCGACGAGTTTGATCGCTCCAAGGGCGCGGTGCTCATGATCCTGGCCCGCGCGGTGGAACAGCTTCGTGCCAAGATGAAACAGAACGGGTGGTAGACCAAGCCGTCATGGCAAGCCAGCGCAAACCGAACGACCCCGAACCTCTGCACGACGATCGCGATTGGTCGATCGTGGCCGACTGGATCGAGCGGCGCGATCGCGGCGAGCGCGTCGATCCGGCCGAGTTCGACGACCGCGACCCCGTGCTGGCGCGGCGGCTGCGCGATTGCCTGGCCGGCTTCGGATGGCTCGAACAGGCCCTGTCGAGCGGCGGATCAGCGCCCAAGGCCGACGCCGCCGTGCGCATGCCGACGGCGATCGGCGAGTACAACCTGATTCGCGAGCTGGGGCGCGGCGGCATGGGCGTCGTCTACGAAGCGATCCATCAGAGTCTCGGTCGGCGCGTGGCACTCAAGGTGCTCTTCGAATCGGCCTGCCAATCGGCGACCGCCCGCGATCGCTTCCTGCGCGAGGCCCGCACCGCGGCCAGTCTGCATCACACCAACATCGTCCCCGTGTTCGACTCGGGTTCGGCCGACGGCCACTTGTACTACGCGATGCAATTGATCGACGGCCACAGCCTGGAAGGCTCGCGGCCCGACGCCATCGACTGCCGCGAGGTCGCCCGGTTGGGGCTGCAGGCCGCCGAGGCGCTGGTCTATGCCCACAGTCACGGCGTCATCCACCGCGACATCAAACCATCGAACCTGATGACCGATTCGAGTGGCACGCTCTGGATCACCGACTTCGGACTGGCCCGCCGACCCGAGGACCCGGCGGTCACGGCCAGCGGCGCCCGCGTCGGCACGCCGCGCTACATGAGTCCGGAACAAGCGACGGCGCACTGGGAGTCGCTCGACGCGCGCACCGACATCTACAGTCTGGGCGTCTCGCTCTACGAAATGCTCACCGGCGCGCCGCTGTTTCCCGACAGCACGCCGCCGCAACTGCTGCTCCGCATCATTCGCACCGAACCGTCGCGCGTGCGGCAACTGAACCGGCGCGTGCCGCGCGATCTGGAAACGATCGTGATGAAGGCGATGGCCAAGCGACCGGCCGACCGCTACGCATCGGCTCAAGAACTCGCCGACGACCTGCGGCGATTCTTGCAGCACCAGCCGGTGCGGGCGCGGCGCATCGGGCCGCTCGGTCGGTTCGCGCGATGGTGTCGCCGCGAGCCGATGTTGGCGGGCGTGACCGTGGCGGCCGTCGTGACGATCTCGGCCGTGGTCGCCGCGTATCAAGTGCAACTCGCCGCCGATCGCGACGCGGCCGTCGGGGCCGAGGCTGTCGCACGCACGGAGTTGGCCGAGTCGTTGTTCCAACAGGCCCGAGCGACCCGCGCCACCAACGAGACTGGTCGACGCTGGAAGTCGCTCGAACTGCTGGCCCGCTCGGCGGCGATCCAGCCCCGAATCGAACTCGTCCCGGAAGCCGTCCGGGCGCTCGAACTCTACGACGTGCGCTGTGTTCGTGAACTCAATGAACTGGGCGGCCCGGTCGCCGCCGTGGCGTTTCGACCGGACGGCCGGCAACTGGCACTCGCAATCGACGGCCACGGCGGCGCGAGCGTGGGCGTCTGGGATGTCGAAACCGCCGCACTCGCCAGTCGGCTCGCCGTGCCCGCGCCCGTTCACTCGCTGGCGTTCAGCCCCGATGGCCGGCGACTGGTCGGCGCGACTGAGCAACACCTTTGTCTCTGGGACCTGCCGAGCGGACAGCTCCGCCTCTTGCCAGTCGGCTCCGACGGGTTGGCCAGCGTCGCGTTCACTCCCGACGGGCAGCGTCTCGTCGGTTTCGCGGGCGGCCTTTGCGTTTGGGATGTCGCGAGCAGCGATGTCGTTCGCAAGCTGACCGACTCGGACGTTGAGCTTGGCCTGGTCGCAACCAGTCGAGGCGCGAGCGTCTTGGCTGCGGTGGCAGCGCCGCCGGACGCCGCCGAGCCGATCATTCGCCGCTGGTCGCTCGCCAATCTCGAACCGCTCGAACCGCTGCGGACCGCCGAACGCCGGACCGACCCGCTGGCCCAAGCGGTGGGCGTGCTCGCCATGTCGATCAGTCCCAGTGGTCGCTGGCTCGCGGCCGGCTACGGCGACTCGCGCGTGCGGCTCTGGGATCTCGAAACGGGTCGGCAGGTCGCCGTGCTCGCCGGCCACCGCGCCCCGGTTGTGTCGATCGCGTTCGCGACGCGCGACGATCTCGTGATCACCAGCGACGGTTTTGAAGTGAAGCTCTGGAGTGCTGTGGATGCGGTGGAGTTGGCGACGTTGGTTGGCTCGACCTCAGCCCAGGTCGGCCCCGTACCGGCGGTGGCCGTGAGCTGCGACGGACGCATGGCCACCGCCGGCGACGTCGGCCGGATTTGGGAACTCGCCGCACCCGACTTTCACCGCGTGCTGGCCCGCCCGCGCGGCCGAGTTCAATCGCTCGCGACCAGCCGCGATGGGCGAGCGGCTGCGTGGCTGGCCGACGGCCGACTGTCGCTCTGGAGTTGGTCCGACTCGCGCGTGCGTCGCGAGGCCCCGATCGCAATCGACGGCGATGGCTGCATCGCGCTGGCCCAATCGGGTCGCTCGGTGATCGTGGCCGGCGCCGGGTCCGCCGCCGTCCAGGTTGTGGATGCCGAGACGGGTGCAGTGCGCGCCCGCTGGCCGGCCGAACCGGCGACCGCTATCGCCGCCAGCCCCGACGGCAACGAGGTCGCGCTGGCCCACACGGACAACATCGTGCGGCGATGGAATGTCGCAACCGGTCAGGTCACGGCCGCGCTGGTTGGCCACGTCGGCCCGGTGATGAGTCTCGCGTACAGCCCCGACGGCCGATGGCTCGCCGCGGGAAACGACAACCGCGATCCGGCGGCCGACCGAACGCTGTTCGTTTGGGAAGTCGCGTCCGGACGGCTGCAACACGGACTCGCCGCGCACCGGGCGATCACGTTCGGCGTCGCGTTCGGCCCCGACGGCCGGCGGCTCGCCTCGTGCGGCGGCGACGCGACCGTGAAGATTTGGGACCGCGAGTCGGGTACACTGGTCGCCACGCTCACCGGTCACACGCAGGCTGTGCGCGGAGTGGCGTTCAGCCCGGACGGGACCAGCATCGCCGCGAGCGGACTGGACGGCCGCCTGTTGATCTGGAACGCCGAAACCGGCAGACTCTTGGCAGACCTTGCCGGCCGCGCGTGCGGCAGCCTGCACCAAGTTGCGTTTGGCCCCGATGGCCGTGAAGTGCTGGCCGCCGGCGGACCGATGCGCTGGTTGCAGCCTGGTCCAGGCGCCATCGAATACTGGAACCTTGAACGAATTGGACAGGAGATTTCGCAACTCGGCGTCGAACAGTGATCGAGAGGACCAGTCTCGGCGGCGAACCGGATTCACGCCGGCTGGCAAACAACCTGAGGGGGCAACGCACACGTGACGCGACGATAGAAAGAAACTGTGCTGAGCCAACCACCACAACGCCGTTTCGAAGTGGAGTACCTGGAACCGCGCCTGTACCTGTCGGCCGCGCGTCTGAGCGACGCCGTCGGTTTGGCGCTCGACCTGCCGGAGCAGCCGCGCGATGTCGAGGTGCTGGCGAGTTCATCGGACGGCCGGGGCGATGTGCTGCTAGTCGATTTGAACGGCAACGCCAACTCCGCCGACGCCCTGCTGGCCACCTTCGATGCTGGAACAGGAAAGCTGATCGCCGCACTGCCGGTCGCCGAGGGCCAGTTGCTGCTCACCAACCCATTCGCCAACGACGACGGCCGACTCGACTCGGCGGGGCGGAGTTACTTTGTTCCAGCGAGCACTTCCAACACGGTCGATTTCGACGGCCACCGCCTCTACTTGGATTCTCGCGACGTTGCGATGGCAACCGAAACGATCGCGATAACCGACAACTTCAACCTCGACCGATTGCCCACGACAACTGTCCAGTCGGTTGGCAACGAAGTCGCCGCCCCTGCCGATCGCGTGCGCGGGGACGGGGCACAAACCGCGACCGCGGACGAGGCGGCGACCACCGCGGCGCCGATTGTCGTCGCGTTCCCGAGCGGGACGCTGCCGCAAGATTTCAACGTGTTCGACGCCGTGGCCGCCTCGGGCGACCGGCCGGCGGCGCCAGCGAGTCAGCGGCCGGCGGCGATCGTCATTGCCCCGGGACCTTTCGACTGGCTGAGTCGGCTCAGCGGGTCGCCGTGGCACTCGCGGGCGCTCGATCGTTCGAGCGTCGACCGGCTGCTGGGGTCTGGATTAGGAGGCGACTCGCTCGGCCACGACTCAATTATTAATAGATCGGGCGGCGAGTTCGGCGGCCTGTCGCACGGATCGGATTTCACCAGCTCGCGCGTGCTGCTTCGGTCGCCGGTGCGGACGCTGGTGTTCAAGACCCCGGCCGAACCTGGACCCGACGGCCGATCGGCGGGCGCCGAGTTGGCCACGTACAACTTCGCCACCGGTCAATTGACTCGCACCGGCCGCACGGTGACCGGCCCGCTCGTTCCCACGGCCGGGCGCGTGGCGTTTCTGAGTCCGGTCGCGGTCGACGGGTCGAATCTAGTCGGCGACGCCGCACTCGACGCCCAGGTGCTCCAACTCTTCGACCCCACCACCGGCGGCGTCCGCAATACGTCGATCCGGGCGGCGGCGATCAGGTTGCTAGGCGGCCAACTTGTCGTCGCGGTCTCGGAGTCTACCCGCGCCGAGTCACCGACGGCGCCTGCAACACCAGGCGGGCGGTTCAGCTACTACGCCTACGACGTTGCCTCGGGGCGACTCACGGGTCTGCGCGTCGCCGCAGATCAGTGGGCTTTGCCGGCGGATCGCGTGCCGACTACGGCCGCCGAATGGACCACTCCGCCCGCCGAGCCGCGCCCGACCGATTCGGCGGACGCTCACGGCCGGACGCCCTGGCGACCGAACCCCGCCGCAGTTCCCGTCGACGATCGCGGACGCCCGTTGCCGCCGCCGAACGTCGCGTTTACGCCGCCGATTCCGGCGACGCCCGCCAATCCACCCAAGCCAGCAACATCGTCATCCCAGCACGCTCAAGAATCGACGCCAACCGGCCCATCAAGTTCCGCAGCGGCCGAGCCGTCGGCGGCAAGCGACGGCGCAAGTGCCGGCGGCGAAGAGTAGACGCGCGGATCGGCAATGGACGAAGTCCACAACCGTCCCGAATCGGAAGCCGATGCGGTCGACCGCACCCAGCCGGCGCGATGGCGACGCACGCTGCTTCGCGGGGCGCGAACGGTCGCTATCATCTACGTCGTGGTCATGGTGCTGCTCATGTGGTTCGAAGAGTACTTCATCTTCTTCCCGATGCGCTACCCTGGCGGCGACTGGCGGCCGCGCGGGCTGGACGTTGAAGATGCTCAGTTCGCGGCGGCCGACGGTGTGCGACTGCACGGCTGGTACTGCCCGGTGGCCGACCCGCGGGCCGTCGTGCTGATGTCGCACGGCAACGCGGGCAACGTGACGCACCGCGCCGATGAGATCCGACTCTGGCAAGAACGACTCGGCGTGTCGGTCTTCATCTACGACTACCGCGGCTACGGCCGCAGCGACGGACGACCGAACGAGTCGGGCCTGTACGCCGACGCCCGCGCGGCCTACCGCTGGCTGACCGAGGTGAAGGGCGTCGCGCCCGACCAGATCGTGCTGCGCGGCGAATCGATCGGCAGCGCCGTGTCGTTGCAACTCGCCCTGGAAGTCCCGCATCGCGCCCTCATCATGGAAAGCCCGTTCACATCGGCCGTGGAGATGGGCGCCCGCAGTTTCCCGTGGCTTCCGGTGCGATGGATCATGCGCAACCGATTCGAGTCGATTGCCGCGATCGGTCGTTACCGCGGCCCGCTGCTGATCACGCACGGCACCGAAGATTCCGTCGTGCCGTTCGAGATGGGCCGCCGCTTGCACGAGCGAGCCAACGAGCCGAAACGGTTCTTCGCCGTGCCTGACGCCGACCATAACGACGTGCCGTTCGTCGGCGGCCAGGCGTACTTCGACGCGATTGGCCGGTTCCTGGCCGAGAGCGAGCAGTGACCTGTTGGATCGCACTTCTTGCAGCCGCGTGTTGAAGGCGCCGCCCGTGTCGTGTAGCTTCTGCGTGCGCATTCGGACTGAGTGCACTTTGGGAGGAACGCATGGCGCTATTTGACCTGAGCGGCCGAGTGGCCGTTGTTTCCGGCGCGGCCAGCGGCATGGGCCGGGCTATGGCACTCGCGCTGGCTGAGCACGGCGCGGACCTGATGCTCGTCGATCTGAACGGCGATGGCATGCAGCGTACGAACGACGAAATCGTTCGCATCGGCCGCCGCGCGGTCGCTCACGTCGGCGACGTATCGCAGCCGGACCAGATTCGCGAGCTGTTCGGTCGGGTCGACCGCGAGTTTGGCCGCGTCGATGTACTCGGCAACGTCGCGGGCGAGGGCATCCTCTGTCCGCCCGAAGAAATCAGCATCGAGGCCGTGAACCAAGTGCTGCAGAATCTGGTCGTCGGCCGGTTCTCGATGTGCCAGGAGGCCGGTCGCCGCATGCTTGCCGTCGGACGCGGCAGCATCATCAACATCGGCTCGCTGGCCAGCACCACCGCACTGGGCCGCGGACATGTCGCTTACAGCATGGCCATGGGCGCGGTCGCCCAAATGACCCGCGAGCTGAGCACCGAATGGGCCGGCCGCGGGGTGCGAGTGAACGCCATCCTGCCCGCTCAGGTGGCGAATCCCAGTCTCGAGCGCCGCATGGCCGCCGACCCGACGCTGCGCGACAAGTTCCTGAGCGGCATTCCACGCGGCCGATTGGGTACACCCGACGACATCAAGGGTCTGGCCGTGTTCCTCGCGTCCGACGCGTCGACGTGGATCACCGGTGCACTCATTCCGATGGACGGCGGCAACCTCGCGGTGAACGCCGGCGGAACGATCGGAGGCAGTAGGCAGTAGGCAGTAGGAGTACGTCATGCCTCAGCAGTTGCGACAGGTAGAGGGTCCCCACAGATCCGCGGCCCTACTGCCTACTGCCGACTGCCTACCGCCTCTCTACCGCACCATGCAACTGATCCGGCAGTGCGAAGAGCAGCTTGCTCGATCGCACCAGCGCGGACTGGTTCACGGCGCGTGTCACACGTACGTGGGCCAAGAGGCGGTGGCGGCCGGCGTCTGCGCGCACCTGCGGCGCGACGACGTCGTGTTCAGCACGCATCGCGGACACGGGCACGCGCTGGCCAAGGGGCTGGACCCGCGCGAGCTGATCGCCGAACTCTACGGCCGCGCGACCGGCTGCTCGCGCGGGCGCGGCGGCAGCATGCACTTGTTCGCGCCGGAAATCGGGCTGATGGGCACCAGCGGCATCGTTGGTCCGTGCATCCTGCAGGCGGCGGGCGCCGGCTACACGTTCAAGCTGCGCGGCGCCGATCAAGTGGCGGTCGCGTTCTTCGGCGACGGCGCGGTGAACAACGGTGCGTTCCATGAAGGCCTGAACATGGCCGCGATCTGGAAGCTGCCCGTGCTGTTTGTCTGTGAGAACAACCAGTTCGCGACCGAGGTGCCCTTCGCGTACGCGGCGGGGAACACCGACGTCGCCGGGCGCGGACCAACGTACGGCGTCGCGAGTGTCGCGGTCGACGGCAACGACGTGCTCGCCGTGTTTGAGGCGGCCGGCCAGGCGATCGGCCGCGCCCGCGCGGGCGCTGGACCGACGCTCATCGAGTGCAAGACCTACCGCACGCGGGCCCATGCCGAAGGGATGGGCGACTTCACGTATCGCACACACGACGAGGTCGATTCATGGAAGGCCCGCTGCCCGATCGCGCGTCTACGACGAACGCTCGCCGAGTCCGGCGCGGGCGCCGCCGCCGAACTCGACGCGATCGACGCCGAAATCAAGCGGCAAGTCGACAACGCCCAGTCTGCCGCGGAACGCGACCCTTGGCCCGAACCCGCCACTGCAGCCAATCACGTCTACGCACTCGATCGTGCACCGAACTCGACCGCCCCCAGCGTCGGCACGTCGCGAGAGCTGACCTTCACAGCCGCTACGCTCGAAGCGCTCGGCGCGGCGATGGAACGAGACTCGGGCATCTTCGTGCTCGGCGAAGGGATCGGCAAACGCGGCGGAAATTTCCGCACGACCGCGGGCCTCTACGACAAGTTCGGACCTGTGCGACTCTGCGACACGCCGATCTGCGAGCGCGGATTTGTCGGGCTGGCCTGCGGCGCGGCGATGACAGGCGCACGACCCGTGGTCGACTTCATGTTCGCCGACTTCATCCTCGACTCGGTCGGTGAGGTCATCAACCAGATCGCCAAGATGCAGTACATGTCGAGCGGCCGACTGAAGATGCCCGTGCTGCTGCGCGGCTGCATCGGCATCGGCCACTCGGCGGCCACGCATCATTCGGGCAACTACTACCCGATGTACGCTCATTTTCCCGGCCTGCGCGTGGTCGTGCCGTCGACGCCGGCCGACGCCAAGGGTCTGCTCACGACCGCGCTGCAGAGCGACGACCCGGTGCTGTTCCTCGAGCACAAGGAAATACTCAGCGTCAAGGGTCCGGTGCCGGAGGGCGATTACACGATCGAGTTCGGTCGCGCGGCGGTCGTACGACCCGGCTCGGACGTGACGGTCGTCGCGCTGGCGCTCATGGTCCATAAGGCGCTTGAGGCGTGTGCGTCGCTGGCGAACGAGGGCGTCTCGGTGGAACTGATCGATCCGCGCACGGTCGCGCCGCTCGACGTCGACACAATTCTCGGCTCGGTACACAAAACGGGTCGGCTGCTCGTCGTCGACGAGGCGTTCGCCCCGTTCGGGTTGGGCGCCGAGATTGCGGCGGCCGTGAGCGATCGCGGCTTCGACGACCTCGACGCCCCGATCCGGCGCGTGAACGGGCTGCACACGCCGACCCCGTACAGTCCGCCGCTCGAAGCCGCCGTCGCGCCGAGCGTCGACGAGATCGTCGCTGCTGTGCGAGACCTGTTGGACGAGTGAATCATGCCCACGCCCATCACCGTGCCTCGACTCGGCTGGACCATGGAAGAGGGCGTCTTCGTCGGCTGGCTAAAGCGGGACGGAGACACGATCGAGCCGGGCGACATGGTTTTTGAGCTGGAGGGCGAGAAGGCATCGCAAGAGATCGAGTCGCTCGACGGCGGCGTGCTGCGAATTCCGTTCGACGCGCCCAAGCCGGGCGACGTGGTAAGGGTGGGCGCGGTGCTTGGCTACCTGTTCGCACCGGACGAGTCCGCGGAATCCGGATTGCCGATCGCAGATTGCGGATTGAAGGGCGGGCCGCAGCTTGGCGACGCTCAACGGCCGCCGTTCGCGCCGGCGGCTTCTCAATCCGCAACCCGTGGTCCGCAATCTGAAATCACCCTTGCAATCAGTCCTCGCGCCCGCCGTGTGGCTCGCGAACTCGGCGTTGACTGGCGAACCCTGCGGGGCGGCGGGCGTACCGGCCGGATTCGCGAGCGCGACGTGCGCGCTGCGGCGATCGCGACGCACACGAGCACTCCCGTTGCACGACCGGGCGGCCCGCCGATTCCCGGCCGGCTCATGCCGCTCACACCGACGCGGCGCACCATCGCCCGCCGCATGTCGGCCGGTGTACACGAGGCCGCGCCGGTGACGCTCGTGACCAAGGCAGATGCTACAAACCTGGTCGAGCTTCGCCGGCGACTCGGCGCCGCCATCGTGGCCGGCGCTTCCGCGCCCACGTACACAGACTTGCTTGTGAAGATCACGGCTGAATCGTTGCGCCAACACCCGCTTCTGAACGCTCAGTGGCGCGACGACGGCATCTTCGTGCCCGACGTCATTCACATCGCCATCGCCGTCGACGCGCCCGACGGCTTGGTCGCGCCTGTCGTGCGCGACGCGGCGCGATTATCGCTCGCCACGCTGGCCGCTGAGAGTCGGCGGCTGGTTGAAGCGGCGCGACGCGGCGCACTCAAGACTGAAGATATTTCGGGCGCGACCTTCACCGTCAGCAACCTGGGTCCGTTCGGCGTCGATGCGTTCACACCGATCGTCAATCCGCCGCAGTGCGCGGTGCTGGGCGTAGGGCGCATCGTGCGCGAGCCGGGCGTCGTAGGCGACCAGATTGTGCCGCGCGACATGATGGCGCTGAGCCTCACGTTCGACCACCGCATCGTCGACGGTGCACCGGCCGCTCGGTTCCTGAACGACGTGCGCCGGTCAGTCGAGAACCCGGTCGGCTGGTAACGGTCGCCCACCGCCAACTGAACTCCGAGCAACTCGGCTTCAACTCGCCCGATACGCCTCGGGCAAGTAGGCGGGCAGCTTCTTTTCGGCGAACCTCGGTTCGAGCCGGGCGAACCGCTGGCGACCGTGGATCATGGGAACGCTCACCCAATCTTCGCCGACAAGCGGCCGGGCGTAGGCGATGAAGTCGTCGGTCACGTCGGTGCGCGACGGGGCGATCCACGCCGCCGGAAACGTGCGCTCGGAGTTGGCCACCGTGGCGAGCGGCACTTTGTCGTAGCGTACGCTGTAGATCAGACCCGGCTCGCGCAAGATCGTCGCCATGTGGCCCGACTGGCCTTCGGCGGCGAGCAGCACGGCCTTCTGGCCGACCTTGTAGGCCTCGTCAAGATCGACGGTAGAGGCGTAGGCAATCGCGTGCCGCTGGTCAGTACCCGGCACATTGCCGCGCGCCGCGCCGCGAGCCTTAAGGCCGACCGAGTTCAGGTGATTGACCACAATCTGCTCGACGGTCGTTTCACTCGAACTGAATTGCACGTGGCCGAACGAGTCCTTGCGCTTGCCGAAATCGCCGACGTCGAAGCCCTCGCTGATCACGACCATGCACCGCCCGTCGCGGCGCAGTTGGTCGTTGACGCGGTCGGTCAAGTCGTCGAGCGACAACTTCGATTCGGCCAGATAGATTTGCAGCGGGATGTCGCGATTCGGGTCGGCCAGCCGGGCGGCGGCGGGGATGAAGCCGATCTTGCGGCCCATCGCCTGCATCACCAGCACTGGATCGGCCGGACACGAGCCGGCATTCTCTTCGTTCGCGTTTTGGACCATGCACATCCAATAGCGGGCGACGCTGCCGAAGCCGGGTGTGTGGTCGATGAGCTGGAACGCCGAGTCGCCGACGTCGTTGTCGATCGTCTTGGGCACGCCGACGGCGACCAGGTCGAGCCCACGCTCGGAGGCGAGCCGCGCGACCTTGTTGGCCGTGTCCATCGAGTCGTTGCCGCCGATGTAGAAAAAGTAGCCGACTCGCTGGGCCGCGAACACGTCGACGACGCGAGCAAAGTCATCGCGCTGCGACTCCTTCAGCTTGTAGCGGCACGTGCCGATCGACCCGGCGGCAGGAGTCGTGCGGAGCAGCGCGATCTCGTCCTCGCACTGGCCGGACAGGTCGAGCAGGTCTTCGGTGAGCACGCCCTCGATGCCGTGCCAGCCGCCGAGCACGCGACCGAAGCTGGTTGGAAACGCGCGGCACGTCTCAACGATCGCCCGCAGAGAATTGTTGATCACCGGCGACGGCCCGCCGGACTGGGCCACGACGACGTTGCGGTTGTCGGACATGTTTGCTCACACGACAGGTTCGCCCGAAGTAACTTCAGTAGCGTTGTAGAGAGCGATCCGCCGCGTGTCAACCGCTGCGTACCGAGTACTGAGTACCTGGTGGTCCGTCCAACCTGAAATGACGGGTGCCATGCCGTCGGCTTTGCGTCGGCATGCCCACGCCAAGCCGAGGGCCTGCCACCCAAACCCGTCAAGGGATGAGGTCTTCGGGCCTCGGCTTGTGGGACGAAGATCGCGTTTCGTCAGCCAACGAGTGCCCAGGGGCCGCACACTGCAACGTTACCAGAAAGGGCCGCATGATGTTTCTCAACCGAATCCTTCGAGGTTTGCCCACAAGAGCTCAGCACAAACACGGTTCGGCGCCACGCCGCACTGGACGTCGCACCATGCTGCAATTGGTGCCATGGCGAAGATCTGCACGGCGCGCGTCGGCTCAACACGGTTGTCGTCGAGCGACGTGATTGGCACATGAATCGAGGCGACTCCCGCGGGAATGGTGACGGAATCCGGAAGCTGAATCTCCGTGCGATCGCTGACGGTGAGCGTGACGGTCATCGGCTGCGACATACCGACTCCGGAGCGGACGATCGTGAGAGACGCAGCGTCGGCCCCCGCCGTCTCGGACACCAACGCAGAAACATTGGAAGGCAGCGAATGGGTGCGAGTCCTGCAAGGCGACGATGTCCCACAGCCGGCAAATAACCGACCCGTGTTCAACGCCCTGTCGCCACAGACTGTGATCATCGGCCAGACGCTCGCGTTCATTGCCACGGCGAACGACCCCGACGCGGGCGACACCCTGCGATACAGCCTCGCCAGCGACGCGCGAAGTGGCATGGCGATCGACCCTGGCACGGGACGTTTCACGTGGACGCCCGCTTCCACACTGCCGGTCGGCACGGTTATCGTCACCATCCAGGCAACGGACGACGGCGAACCGAACCTGACGGCCACGCGAACCGTGAGCATCACGGTCTTGGCGCCAACGCGCACGTTGAGCATTGTCGACGCCACGGTGATTGAAGGCAATCGTGGCCGGCGGCGCATGATCTTCACGGTGCGGCTCTCGGCGGCGAGCAGTCAGCCCATCACCGTGCACTATGCCACGGGCAACGGCACCGCCCTCGCCGGCCTAGACTACCGGTCGGTCAGCGGGACGCTCCGATTTCGCCCGGGCCAGACCGAGCGTACGCTGTCAGTCTACGTGGTCGGCGACCGCAAGCCCGAGGCGACGGAACAGTTCTTGGTGCGCCTCTCCAATCCGGTTGGCGCCTTCCTTGGTGACGGTGAGGCAGTCGCCACGGTGCAAGATAACGATGCGCGCTCGGGCGGCCACGTAGGAGCGGCGCAACAGGGCTTGCGACGTAGCTACTGAGTCGGTTGCGATCGCCTGCCCGAGCCTTGTCTGTAGTTCCTTTTGGCCGGTTGTCGAAGGCCGCCTGAAGGCGGGACTACGAACGAAGTGCGCTGTAGTGCTAGCAGCTACAAGACCACTGCATAACGATGCGCGGGTGTGTTAGGATTCTCCCACTGCTTGGCCGCCGAGGACCGCTTCGGAGCAAACCGCTTGAGAGCAATTCGTGCCACGCTGTTGTTGTTAGGGGTCGCTGCAACACCTTTGACCGGGGTCGCCATCGTGAACAACACACCCGGCGTTGCGGGCCCGAACCAAATGCACTGGTCGTTTCAGCCGCTGCGGCGGCCGATGCTGCCCGCCGGCCTCGCTTCGAGTGACCCGGCGAACAATGCCATCGATGCGTTCGTGCAGGCCAAGTTGCGGGCTAGCAAGTTGGCGCCGAACGGGCCGGCCGAGAAGCGCGAACTTGTGCGCCGCGCGTACTTCGACCTCATCGGACTGCCGCCGTCGCCTGAAGACGTCGAGGAGTTCATCGCCGACGGGTCTACCGACGCGTATGAACGACTGATCGACCGGCTGCTGGCCCGGCCGCAGTATGGTGAACGCTGGGGTCGGTACTGGCTCGACATCGTGCGGTTCGGACAGACTAATGGCTACGAACGAGACGATGAAAAACCGTTCGCCTGGCGCTATCGCGACTACGTCATTCGCGCGTTCAACGAAGACAAGCCGTTCGATCGGTTCGTCATGGAACAGCTTGCGGGCGACGAGCTGGACGACCTGACGCACGACGCGATCGTTGCCACGGGCTTCTATCGCGTCGGCGTTTGGGACGATGAGCCCGACGACAAGCTGGCGGCGAAGTACGACGAACTCGACGACATCGTGCGGACGACGGGCGAGGCGTTTCTGGCGCTGACGATTGGCTGTGCGCGCTGCCACGACCACAAGTTCGACCCGGTGCCGCAAGAGGACTACTACAGCTTCGCCTCCTTCTTTCGCAACGTCGCTTCGTACGGCAAGGACAAGAGCGACACGCACTGGGAACTGAACGCCGACGCTATCTACACGCCGCTCGGATCGCCTGAACAACTAGCCGAGTGGAAGCTGCAGCAGGACCGGCTGCGCGGCGAGATCACTGACCTCGAAGCGCGAAAGAAGACGCTCGCGGAAGACGCCGCGGCTGAGAACAAGCGGCTTGACGAGCAGATCAAGTCGCTGCGGGAACGACTGAACCATCCGTCGTTTGAGTTGGCGCTGTCGGTCCGCGACACGCCCGCGGCGCAACCGAACTATCATGTGCTCGCGCGTGGCAACCCGCGTTCGCCGACGAAGCAGGTCGAGCCGCGGTTCCTGACCGCGCTCGGCGGTGCTGCGCCGGTGCAGCCGGCAAGCGTGCCAGCTACAGGCGGCTCGCTCCGTCAGGCGCTCGCGGATTTCGGCGTCGCACTACCGAGTGGTCTGCGGCGACAACTGGCCGAGCGGATCGCCAGTCCGAGTAATCCGCTCACTGCCCGAGTGATGGCGAACCGACTCTGGCACTACCATTTCGGTCGTGGTCTGGTGGCGACGCCCAGCGACTTTGGCCGCACCGGACTGCCGCCGTCGCACCCAGAGATGCTCGACTGGCTTGCGTCGGAACTCATCGACGGCGGCTGGCGACTGAAGCGACTGCACAAACTGATCGTGATGTCGCACACCTACCGCCAGTCGTCGCGAGCCACCAACGCGGTTGCGGGGGCGATCGACCCGGACAACTTGCTCTTGTGGCGACAGAACATGCGCCGGCTTGAGGCCGAGGCGATTCGCGACTCGGTCTTATCCGCAAGCGGCCTGCTGAATCTGGCGATGGGCGGCCGCGGCGTGTTCCCGGAACTCTCTGCCGAAGTGCTTTCCACTCAGTCGAAGCCGGGGAGCGGCTGGGACAAGTCGAGCGACGCCGAACAAGGCCGACGCAGCGCGTACATCTTCGTGAAGCGCACGCTCGGCGTGCCGTTCATGGAGACGTTCGATGCGCCGACGCCCGACAAGCCGTGCCCGGCGCGCACTCCGACCACGATCGCACCGCAAGCACTCGTCCTGCTCAACAGCAGTTTCACCGACCAGCAGGCCGCCGCGATGGCCGATCGGCTGATCCGCGAAGCCGGGCCAGACCGCGCCGCCGAGATCGACCGCGCGTTTCGGTTGGCACTCAGTCGGCCGCCCTCGGTCGACGAAGCCGCCGTCGCCCGAGCATTCCTGGATCGCCAGATCGACGAGTGGAAGAACCTCGCGGCAACTTCCGCGCAAGCACCGTCATCGCAAGACGCCTACCGTCAGGCTCTCGCCGCGTTCTGCAAGCTGGTGTTCAATCTCAGCGAGTTTGTCTACGTGGACTGAGGCCACGATCAGCTTCCCTCCGGCGCCTCGGCCGCGATGCGGCGGTATTGTTCGATCGCACGGTTGAATGTCTCGCGCGCTTCTTCGCGCTCGGTGTCGGCAATACGCGGCCCTGGGCCAGGCTCGCCGCGCACACGCCAGAGTTGCTCGATCGTGCCGATGCACCACAGTGCGCTCTTGCGCGACGCGCGGATCGGCTTGCCGCCGACGATCACGTTCACCGGGTTGGTGTGGAGCTGCGGGAACTGCCGCAGCGCGACCCAACTACTGCGGTCGACGTTCGTCGTGAAGCTGACGTGGTGGACTTTGTCGTCGGCTGGAACCTCCTGAGTGGCCGCGACCTGGCCGTTGACCACCAGTTCGACAAGCCGGTTCGGGCCGGCCGGCACCGCGCCGCCGTTGGCGGTGCCGAGCGGAGTCGTCGAGGCGAAGGCGACCTGCGCGCTGATGTTCACCGGGCCGGAAGTTTCGAGCGCCACGGCGTCGCCGGGCGACTTGCCGTTCACGGTGAACCGCAGCGCGTGGGCGTAGCCGTCGGACACGTAGGAGCGGCCTTTGGCCAGCCCCTCGCACCACGCGCCGAAGTCGATGCGGTCGATCTTGCCGAGTTGAACGTAGACGCGACCTTGGCCGACTCGGCTGCCGCTAATGCACGGGAAGTCGGTCTCGCCGCTCGCCTTCAGCGGGAAACCGCAGTTCATGATGTGATACCAGCAGTTCCACTCCGGGACGCGCGCGGTGTCCATCGCGCTGATGAAGTCGCACAGGCCCTGGGCCGTGGTCACGCAAATCTCTTGGGCGCCGATGCCGTCCATCTGAGGAATGGCCAGGTTCGGCAGTCGGTTGGATACGCGCGCGATGCCCTGAACCAACTCGGCTTCCGTGAGCGCGGCGTCTGAGTTGGAGTCGATGGTTGCGAGTTCGTCGGGGAGCAGACCCTTGGCGGCCTCGGCGGCGATGAGTCTGCCGTCGCTGTTCGCGTCGAGTTGGGCGATCAATCGCTTGGCCGCCGCGGCCGGGTTGACGCCGAGACCGCTGGCCGAGTGCGCGTAGCCGCAATACGCGCCCTGCTCCTTGGCCCAACGCATCAGCGGCGTGGTCCACGTGGGCCAGCCCTTTGTCTTGGTGCCTTCCGAGCCGGGGTAGGTTTGGTCCTTCAGGTTCAGCAGACAGACATGTCCCAGCGCCTGCGACCCGAACCCGCTAACTTCGATGTCGTACTTGAGCACCGTGAACGGCTCGCTCAGCTTGTTAATCGTCGGCTCGAAGAACTGCCGCTGGAACTCGTAGCACGGCCCCCAGGTCAGGTTGCAGCCGACGTTCAGGCCCTCGCCCTTGACGTGCAGGAACATGTCCTCGGCGAACACGCCTTCGGTCGGGTTGGTGTAGTGTGCGCAGCCGGCGGCGTGGATGTGATGGTCGCCCGAGTAGAAACCGTAGTCGGCCGCGTTGATCCAGCGTTTCAGTTCCACTTCGATGCGTGCGTCGCCCTTGGCCGGAATGGTCACCTTGCGATCGGGCATGATATATTCCGGGCCGCGTCCGTAGCTCATGGTGAGTTCGCCCGGCGGAAGCAACACCGTGCCGCCGTCGTGGCGGTAAATCTGTTGTTGGAAGAAAAAGTCGGGTGCGAGCCGCTTCGCTTGCGGCGGGTAGACGTGGCCGAGCTTGTCGCGGAACATCAGGCGCGCGGCGGTCGGTGTCCCGTCGGAATCTTTGATCGAAAGCTCGACGGCGACCGCTGGGCGAATGTCGAACAAGATCGGAACTTCCGCGCGGAAGCCCAAGTCCTGGCTGCCCTGGCCGACATCGAACGCCAGCGTAGCTTCGCGCTTGCCTGCCTCGCTGGAGTGGACGAGCGCCAGGGCGTACTCGACGTTCAGGCCGCTCAGGTTTTCCGTCATCGGCGGCTTGGAGAACATCTCGACATCAAGAAACTTCTTGTGGTCTCCGTCCAGTTTTCCCGGGGCGTTATCGACTAACTTTCTCCTATCGCCGTCCCTTCCCGCGGCGCCGCCCGCGTAAACGATCCCGGCCTGTGGGCTGGCGATGCGCAGCGACTTCGTGACCGTGCTGTCGTTGAGCACCTTGACGAGCACGGGCGTGTAACCGCCTTGCTGGAGCGTGCCGGCGGCTGGCCCGCGCGCAACCTTGACGCGCGATTCGGGGTTGAGGCTGACGACGACAAGCACATGCGGATCGAGCGTTTGTTGGATCTTCTTGGCATCGCGACTTTTCGCGGCCGATTGGAGCGTTTTGGTCGTATCGGCCGGCAGCGGCACCCCGAGAAAATCCAACGCCTGCATCAGCCGATCGACGTTTGCCGCCAGCGGTTGCCCCTCCGCCTCGACCGGATCCAGCCTCTGAGCAAACGCCAGACTCGCCGTCAGCGTTCCGATCACAGCGGCGGTGAAGCGACACCCGAATCGGCCCCAAGTCGGAAGCGTGCGCAATGTGGCCATGAGAGTCTCCTTTGGTTGGATCGCTGGTGGTCAGCCTGGCGGAGATGTTCGCACACGCGCGACGCGACTTCAACCTCTCGGCCGGACAATTCCCACGTTCCGGTCGGTCGCGATCAGGAGCCGGCCAGGCGCGGGAACGCCGCGCGGCCGGGGTAGACGGCGCGGGGGCCGAGATCCTGCTCGATGCGCAGCAGTTGGTTGTACTTGGCGATCCGGTCTGAGCGGCTGGCCGAGCCGGTCTTGATCTGACCGACGTTCGTGGCCACGGCAAGGTCGGCGATCGTCGAATCCTCGGTCTCGCCCGAACGGTGACTGGCGATCGCAGTGTAACCCGATCGACAGGCGAGCGCGATCGCTTCGAGCGTCTCGGTGAGTGTGCCGATCTGGTTGACCTTGACGAGGATCGAGTTGGCGAGGCCGTCGGCAATGCCCTGAGCGAAGATCTTCGGGTTCGTGACGAACAGGTCGTCGCCGACGAGCTGGATCTTCGAGCCAAGCCGGTCGGTGAGCTTGCGCCAGCCGGCCCGGTCGTTCTGGTCGAGGCCGTCTTCGATCGATACGATCGGGTACCGCTCGCACCAGTCGGCCCAAAGCTCGATCATTTCGTCGGACGATTTACACTTCTGGTCGGACTTCCAAAACAGGTAGCCGTCCTTGCCGTCCTTGAGGGCGTGGTCGCGCAGTTCGCTGGTGGCTGGATCGAGTGCGATGGCGATGTCCTTCGGCGAGGCGCCGCGGCCGGTCGTGTAGCCGGCGGCGCGGATCGCCTCGACGACGAGTTCAATCGCCTCGACGTTCGACTTGAGGCTCGGCGCGAACCCGCCTTCGTCGCCGACGGCCGTGTTCAGCTTGCGGGCTTTGAGCACGTTCTTGAGGGCGTGAAACGTCTCGGCCCCCATGCGCAGCCCCTCGCTGAACGTCGGCGCGCCGAGCGGCACGATCATAAACTCCTGGAAGTCCACGGTATTGTCGGCGTGCGCGCCGCCGTTGAGCACGTTCATCATCGGCACAGGCAGCGTCACGGCCGCGTCGCCGCCTAGATATTTGTAGAGCGGCAGCTTCGCCGACGCGGCCGCCGCGCGCGCCACGGCCATCGACACGCCCAACAGTGCGTTCGCACCGAGCTTCGACTTGTACTCGGTGCCGTCCAGCTCGCGCATCGCATCGTCGATCTGGCGCTGCTTTGATGCGTCCATGCCGCGCAGCTTCGGAGCGAGCACGGTGTCGACGTTGGCGACGGCACGGAGCACACCCTTGCCGAGATAGCGCGACTTGTCGCCGTCGCGCAGCTCCAACGCCTCGCGCTCACCGGTCGACGCACCGCTCGGCACTGCTGCGCGGCCGAGGCTGCCGTCGTCGAGCCGGACGTCTACTTCGATGGTCGGATTGCCACGCGAGTCGAGGATCTCGCGGGCCACGATCTGCGTAATGCGTGCCATCCAATTTATCTCCGAGAGGATCCAATTCGAGCACCAGTGCCGAACGAAGCTTGTCGAATCTCGAAGCCTAGCGCGGGTTTCGCCCGCAACCGAGGGTAGGGTGGGATAAGCGCAGCGCCGGCCCACCAAGTAACGGATGGTGGGCCGGCGCTGCGCTTGTCCCACCCTACCCTTGACTCCAAGGACGCCTTTGGTCGAAGCGCGAGCGTCGCATGAGCCTCGGCCACTCAATACCTACTCAACACCTACTTTGACTAGACTGCCGACGGCTACTTCCACGTAACTTCCATCGCAAACATGTGCAAGTAGTTCTTGTTCGGCGGGCTGTTGCCGCTGTCCTTGTCGATCTCGGGGCTGCGAATCCAGAAATCGAGCTGCATGGCCGACGGATTGACGTCGCCGCCCTTCAGCTTGCGGCGGCGTTCGTTGTCGGGATATGCGACCTTCAGCGACTTGCGATCGCGCATGCCCTGCGTGACCATGAAGTGAATCTGCTGCTTGTCCCAGAGTGGCTTGCCGTTGAGTTTGGCGTGACCGGTGCCCCAGCCGGCGATGTAGGTCAGCGTCTTGGGCCAGTTCGCGTCGCCGCAGCCGGAGTCGCCGTGCTCGAAGATGAACGCCGCGATGCCGCCGTCCTGGCACGGCGAGCCTTCCTTGAATTCGTCGAACGCGATTTCGAGCACGCCGTCCTTTGTCTCGAACCTGCCGGTGACCGTGCCGGTGTTCTTGATCTCATCGACGTCGATCTCAAACGTGCCCTTCACGGCGATCGCATTCTCTGCTCCGTTGTCGATGTGGTCGAAGTTCTTCTTGGGCGATTTCAGATCGCCGATCATGTACGCCCGGCCTGCCGACAACACAAATCGGCCGTCGTACAGATCGTGGTTCTTGGGCGAGTAGATGGTCAGGTCTGCGCCCGGTTGGACCGCGGGCGGGGCCGCGGCCTTCTTTGCGTCCTGAGCGCTGACCGCCACGACGCCGATCACGCCCACCAGCAGCGCGACGAGTGCGAATCGATGCCGAGTCATGGATGCTCCTTTCAGAAGCAGGGTCAATGGTGAATGGTCAATAGTCAACGGACGGCGTTCGCCGGGAACACCTGTTGATCACGGATCACTTCTCCGTGTCCGGAGTGGGATAGTTCAGTTCGAGTGACGTCGATTCATTCTCCTTGACGGTCACTTCGACCTCCTGATCGTAGAACCGTTCGTGCCACGCCTTCATCTTGTACGTGCCGACCGGCACACCCGCGATGGCAAACTTGCCGTCGGCGTCGGTGACCGCGTGGAACGGATGGGCGTCAACGCGAATGTACGCCTGCATCCAGCCGTGCTTGTCGCACTTGACGCCGATGAGACCGGGGCGGCGCACCTTGGTCGTGTGCACAGCGCCCTTGCTGACCAGCGGAATGTTCTCGGTCGCCGCGCCCGACAGGTTCGTCGTGTGGTAAACGTTGTCGGAGTTGGTGGTCTCGATCGTGCTGCCCACGGTCAGCACGGCCGCATGTGGTTCAAACTGGCAGTTCTTGTTGTCGAGCACGAGCTTCTGGGCCGTCGGCTTGTAGCCGTCAGGCAGCTTGACGTCGACGAGCGTCACCAGGACGAACTGAATGCCTCGGTTGTCCGGATGGATCACGACGTCTCGTTTCGAGACCTGAGCGCCGCAGATCTGGGGGTCGGTGCCGTTGTCGACGAGCGTGGCGGTGGGAATCTCGTCGCCGGTAAAGGTGACTACGCCCTCAATTCGGCCGGTCGGACCAGCCAGCGCGGCGCTGGACTCCGCGGGCTGTTCGGCCCCTGGTGCGGTCTTGTCCGCCGCCGCCGTTGTCGCGGGATCGGTGCCGCTGGGCTTCGACGTGATGGGGGCGGCAGGCGGTGGCGCCGGCGTCGGCTTGGCACATCCAAAAGCCAGTGTTGCTGCACAACTGACGAGGACCATCAGGCGCAATCGCATCGACTTACTCCCGAGATGACCTGCTCAGGCGGGTATTCATGTTCGGTTGGCACCCTTGCTTACCCGCCCGGCAAACAACCGTCAAGAGCGTACGCGCCCAGATCACTGCAGTGCTAAATCACCGTGCGCGAATTTGCGAATACCCCTCACCCCAACCCTCTCCCCAAAGGGGAGAGGGAGAATAAGGTTGTGCTTCGCTTTCATTCGGCAGTCTATGAGTTCCGAGCGTCTTTCTCCCTCTCCCCCGTTGGGGAGAGGGTTGGGTGAGGGGTTGTTTGGGCGATTCGCAGATGCACGCACGGTCATTTATTACTACAGCGCACCTTGATTGCTGCGCGGTCACAGGTAGGGTGGGCTTTGCCCACCAACCCCATGTGTGTCGGTGGGCAAAGCCCACCCTACCCAAGGTGCGCTGTAGTATTAGCTATTTGCCGGGCGCTGGGGCTGCCGCCGGGGCCGGCGGTTTCTGCTGGCGTTCCTGGTACAACTTCCAACCGAAGTACGCGCCTGCGGCAAGGACGCCGATAATCCCGAGCGAGGTGATCGCGCGAATGAGGATCGCTTGCAGCCTTCGCATCCTGCGACGACGTTGGTCCTGCTTGTCGATCTCTGCAAACTTGTCGGCCATGCCGCCGCCGAGTGCCTCGTCTCCCTTCTCTTTGATCAGCCTCGACTTCATCTGCTCGGCGAATTCGGGAAAGGACAGCAGCGGGCGGAACGGCCCGTCGGGCGACTTGGCCGCCTCGGCGTCGGTGCCGAATCCGCCGCGACGAATCAGATCGCGAACCTGGTGCTTGTCCGCAGTGACCTTCACCGGCTTGCCGGTTCGGTCGCGATACTTGACGACGTACCGAGTGGCGGTGGCGGTTTCTCCGGAATCGTCGTCGCGAGTGACGGGCGCTGCAGGCGGCGCGGCGACCGGGCGCGTGACGGCGAGGCCGGCGGGCCCGCCGTCGAGGCTGAGTTTGCGACTTGCACAACCCGTTTTCTCGAGCGCGGCGATCACCTCGGCCGCCGTCTGATATCGCGCCCGTGGGTCGCGAGCCATCATCTTGTCGATGGCGAGGTCCAACGTCTCGGGCACGTCGGCGGCCAGGCGACGTGCGGGCGTGTGCCGGTCTTCCTCTTTGGCCGTGAGCACCTCGATCGCCGTCTCGCCGGTGAACGGCACCTGGCCGGTGATCAGGTGATACAGCGTCGCGCCGAGTGCGTAGATGTCGCTGCGGTTGTCCACGTACTTGGCGTTGCGCGCCTGTTCCGGCGGCATGTAGTAGGGCGTGCCGAACCCGCTGCCCGTCTTGGTCAGGCTGCTCACCTCGTCGCTAGCCTTGGCCAGGCCGAGGTCGGCGAGTTTTACGACGCCGTCCTGCGTGATCATGATGTTCTCGGGCTTGATGTCGCGATGCACGAGCCCCTTGGCGTGCGCGTGGCCGAGCGCCCGCGCCACATCGAGTGCGATCCGCACGGCGTCGCCGACGCCGAGCCGCCCGCGAGATTTCAGCAGCTTGTCGCAGCTTTCGCCGTCGACGAACTCCATCGCGAAGTAGTGATAGCCCTTGTCTTCGCCGACCGCGATGCCGCGCACAATGTTCGGATGATCGAGCCGCGCCGATGCCCTTGCTTCGCGATAGAACCGCTCGACGTACGACGGATCCTTAGCCAGGTACTTGGGCAGCACCTTGAGTGCGACGTCGCGTTCCATGCTCAGTTGTCGCGCGCGATAGACCGCGCCCATGCCCCCCTCGCCGAGTTTCTTCGTGAGCAGGAAATCGCCGACTTGGTTGTTGGAACTCTTGGCTTCAGGCATCGTCAAGTGATTCTGTGAAGAGTACGCGAGCGGCGCCGCCGGCCAGATTATAAGAGTGTCACAGCGGACAGGCAACGTGCCGCGCCGGGTGTGTGACCTAGCCTAGTCCTCAAACAAGCGAGGATTGTTCGGCCAATCTCAAATCGACGACGATCATCGTGGCCGAGCGAAGTTTTGGAGTGCGGTGGCTTGACACCGCTTTGGATCGATCCGCGCGGAAGGCTCAGGCAATCCAAAGCGGTGTCAAGCCACCGCACTCCAAAGTTCGCTTGTTTGAGGCCTAGTGGTCCGTCCAACCTGAAATGACGAGTGCCATGCCGTCGGCTTTTGCGTCGGCATGCCCACGCCAAGCCGAGGGCATGCCACCCAAACCCGTCAATTCAGCATTGAAGACTCGCCAGCACACGGCGGTGTTTCGTTGTGTTGGCACGGCCTGAGGCTGCGAAGGGCGTGGCAACGCTCACCGCCGACGCTCTTTCAGGGAGTGCCACAGGTCGTTTTCCCTCAACGGAGGTCTTTGGACACTGTTGCGGCGCTACGTCGGCTTCAAGTGGCGGTCGAGGAAGCTCGCCATCTTGGGATAGGCGTCGAGACGATTGCTGAGCTTTACGAGGCCGTGGCCCTCGTCGTCGTAGCGCAAATATTCGACGGGCACGGCGCGGGCACGCAGCGCGGCGACGATCTGCTCGGCCTCGCCGACCGGCACGCGCGGATCGTTGGCGCCGTGAATGACCAACAGCGGCGTGCGAATCTTGTCGACCTGATGAATCGGGCTGATGGACCGCAGGAACTCGCGGTCGTGAGCCAGGCTGCCATACTCGGCCTCGCGCGCCGCTCGGCGGTACGCGCCGGTGTTCTCGAGGAACGAGACAAAGTTCGCGATGCCCACCACATCAATCGCAGCGGCGTAGAGATCGGGGTAGTTCGTGATCGCCGCGAGCACCATGAATCCGCCGTAGCTGCCGCCGTAGACCGCCATGCGCCGCGGATCGACTCGCCCCGAGTCGCGCAGCCAGAACGCCCCGTGGGCCAGGTCCTTCACGCTGTCCATGCGCTTGCGTACGTTGTCCAGGTTCATGAACCGCGTGCCGTAGCCACTCGATCCGCGCACGTTCGGGGCGAAGATGGCGTAACCGCGGTTCAGCAGATAGGCGAAGATCGAGTTGAAGCTGGGCCGCGACTGACTTTCCGGACCACCGTGCGGGTACACGATCACCGGCGGCTTCTCACCGCACACGTCGGCCGGCGGACGATAGAACCACGCGGGAATCTTGATTCCATCGAACGACTCGTAGCGCACCAGTTCCGGCTCGACGAGCGCGGCGGTCGGAACGCCGGCCCGCGAGGCGTGTGTAAGCTGCCGCGGTTTGTCCCGGCCGATCTCCCAGACCCACACGTCCGAGTTGTGGCGCGGACCGGTCAGGTCGAACGTCAGTCGGCGGCCGTCGGGGCTGAACTCCATGTGTTCGATCACGCCGAGCGGCAACCCGGCGGCAACCGGCGAGGCGCCTGCCAGCGGCACGGCCGCCAGCCGACTTACGCCATCCGAGTTGATCGCCGCCGCCAGCCACTTGCCGTCCGGCGAAAGTGCGTAGCCGTCCACGTCCCAGTCGGGTTTTTCGACGAACGTAAGCCCGCCCGTCGCGAGGTCGATCCGGGCGAGGCTGAGAAAGTCGCCGTGTAGATCGGTGAGCAGGTACACGCTCTTGCCGTCGTGCGACCATTTCGGACTCAGGTATCGCACTTGATCGTCGTGCGGCGTCAGGTTTCGATCCGTGCCGCTGGCGACGTCGATGACGTGCACGAACTGATTGGAGTTCGACGGGTACTCGAGCACCAGCAGCTTGCGGCCGTCAGGCGAGAACTCACCCGCGTTGAAATACCCGCCCGGCCCGCGGCAGAGCAAGCGAGCCTGGCTGTCCGGCGCGACGTCTTGCACGTAGAGGTCGAACCGCGACGCATCCTGGCGGTTTGAGCTGAACGCGATCCTGGCCGCGTCGGGACTCCAGCCGCCCCACTCGTGAATCGCCTGCGGCTCGCGGCTGAGGTCGGCCACCTCGGCGCCGTCGCCCGTGGCCAGGTAGAGTTGGGTGCGTTCGCTGCCGCCGCGGTCCATGCTGAACAGAAAGCGGTCGGCCGCGCCGGCGGGCGGATAGTGTACGCCGCGAACCGCCTCGTCGTAGAACGTGAGCTGCTCGGCCCAGCCGCCCTCGACGGGCACGCGCCACACTTGCGGCACGCCGGTCGTGTTCATCAGGAACGCAACCGAACCGCCATCGGCCGAAAAGCCAGGCCCGTACGCGCTGCGGATGTTCAGGTAGCGACGTATGTCTGTTCGAGCGGTCTCGAGCATCGAGGACTCCACTCAGGGCTTCTCGACCAGCCAGATGTTTCGGAAGCGCACGGGGTTGCCGTGGTTCTGCAGGTAGATGGGGCCGGGCGCGGGGCCTTCTTTGACGGGCGCCGCGGTCGTGTCCTTGGGCAACTCGACGTTGTCGTGAATCACGACGCCGTTGTGCCGCACGGTCATGCGTCCGTTGGCGACCTTCTTGCCCGCATCGTCGTACTTGGCGGCGGTGTAGTCGATGTCGTAAGTCTGCCACGCGAGCGGCGGCAGGCACATGTTCAGGTCGCAGTCCTTGATCGAGTACAGGCCGCCGCACTCGTTGTTCTTGCCTTCGAGTCCGAACGAATCGAGGATCTGCACCTCGTAGCGCCCCTGCAGGTAGCAGCCGCTGTTGCCGCGCCCCTGACCGCGATCGCTCGGTTGAAACGGCAGCATGAACTCCACGTGCAGCGTGCAACTCTGGAACTTTCGCTTGCTGGTGACCCCTTCCATCAGCAGCTTTTCGGGCGTGATGCGGCCGCCTTCGAACGCATCGGCCGTCGACCCGTCGAAGAGCACGACCGCGCCCGCGGGCGGCTTCATGCCGAGCGTCGGACTCTTGCGTTCGACCTTCTTGAGCTGGCCGACCTCGTTGCCGTCCTTGTTAATGATGCTCAACACGCCGCCGGAAATCTTCGCAAGGCCCTCGTCGCCCTTCAGCACGGTGACGCCGTCGGTGGTTTCGCCGCTGCCGCGAATCTTTTCGCTCTTGTCCCAGCCGTCGCCCGGCAGGCCGCCGTGATACGCCACGGCGTCGAACTTGCCGTCGCCCAGCGCGATCACCTGAATGCCGAACCGCTTGTTGCCGTCGTCCGTCGGCAGCTCACCGGTGTACTCGCCCTGAACGGCGAAGTCGGGCCCGGCCGCAGCCGGTTCGGTGGCGACGATCTTCTTCGCCTTTTCCTGTGCAACCACAAGGAGACTCGACGCGACAACGAGCACACAGAAAGCTGGCGTTCTGAACATGGCTGTTTCTCCGAGATGGACACGGTTGGGGATTCGTGCGGAACGGCGGCATTGTGCAATCGGCGACGCCGAAGTGCAAGCTTCGTGGCAAGTCGGTGCGTCTGAGGTCACGCCAACAGTTCGCTGATCACTTGGCCATGCACGTTGGTCAGCCGCCGTTTGATGCCATTGTGGTAGTAGCTCAAACGTTCATGGTTGATGCCGAGCAGGTGCAGGATGGTGGCGTGAAAATCGTTCCAGTGCACCGGGTTCTCGACCGCCTTCAGGCCGAATTCGTCGGTCGCCCCGTAGGCGAAGCCGCGGCGCAGTCCCGCGCCGGCAAGCCAAGCGGTGAAGCCGTACTGGTTGTGGTCGCGCCCCTTGCCCAAGACGCCGGCGTCGGACTGGGTGAACGGCGTGCGGCCGAACTCGGATGAGAAGACAACCAGCGTGTCGTCGAGCATGCCGCGATTGCCGAGATCGCGCAGCAGGCCGGCGACTGGGCGATCGATCCGCCGGGCCTCTTGCGTGTGGTTGGCCTCGACGTCTTCGTGCCCGTCCCAGTTGATGCGCGGCTGGCCGAATGCGCCTCCGGAAAAGAGCTGGACAAAACGGACCCCGCGTTCGAGCAGCCGCCGCGCGAGCAGGCACTGGCGACCGACGTCGGCCGTTGCGGGGTCGTCGATGCCGTAGAGCGCGGCCGTCGCCCGCGTCTCGCTCGCCAGGTCGGCGACCTCGGGCACCGAAAGTTGCATGCGTGCGGCCAGTTCGTAGCTTCGGATTCGCGCGGCCAACTCATCGCCGCCCGCGCGCTCGTCGAGATGCCGACGGTTGATCGCGCCGAGCAACTCGCGGCTCGCCAGCTCCGTGCGCTCGGCGATCGGCCGCGCGGGGAACAGGTTCGCGATCGCCGGCCCGGTGCTCTTGAGCGGCACGGCTTGATGTCGGGCCGGCAGAAACCCTTGGCTCCAGTTGATCGACCCGCCGGCCGGTACGCCGCGCGTGTCGGGCAGCACGACGAACGACGGCAGGTCGTCGCTCTCGCTGCCCAGTCCGAACGACAGCCACGAGCCCATCACCGGGAACCCGTTCAGTCGAAAACCCGTGTTCGCCTGAAATGTCGCGGGCGTGTGGTTCGATGTCTCGGCCCACATCGACCGAATCACCGTCAGTTCGTCGGCCGCGCCGGCCAAGTGTGGGAACAACTCCGAAACCCACAGACCGCTTTCGCCTCGCTGTCGAAATTCCCAGATGTTCCGGTGCAGCAGTCCAACCTTGCCAAAGAACACATCGGGCCGCTCGTCGCCGGGCAGCGGCTTGCCGTGGTACTTCACCAGTTCCGGCTTGAAGTCGAACGAATCGACGTGGCTCAGTCCGCCGCACAGAAAGATGTGGATCGCCCGCTTCGCCTTCGGCGGATGGTGCGGAGGCGGATCGGTTGCCTCGCCCGGCACGGTGTCGGCCCACAGTTTGCCGTCGCGGCCGAGCAACTCGATCGCGGCGGCCGCCCCCAGGCCAAACCGGGTCCACGCCAGAAAATCGCGACGCGTCGCAGTGCCGTTCATTCGGTTACCCAAAGACCTCGCGAACCGCCATGCGCCAGCCCGGCACGGCCGGCTCGGCGTCGGCGATCTGGCCGACCTTGTACACCGTGGGCCGGTCGGGCGCCGTGGCACGGTACACGGCTATCGTCTCGTGCGCGGGGTCCACGTCCCAAACCACCTTGGTGCCGGCGGCGAAGTAGTCCTTGCGTTTCCGAGCAAGCCGTCGCTCGGCCGCCTTTCCATGGTCCTGTTTGGAGCGGACTTCGGCGGCGAAACCGGGCGGGCCAGGCAGGAATCCATCGGGGTCCGACGGCGGCGGGCCGTCGTAGTACGAAGCATCGGGCGAGAACGTTCCGCGATTGGGCAACTTCGCCACAAACGCGACCTGGTCGGTGTACGCCTCGCCCCGCTTGGTAGCCTGTTCATACGCGCTCAGGCTCAGGAAAATTCGAGATGCGGCGCGATTGGCTCGTCGCCCGACGGGTGACATTCTGATTATCCTCCCATCGACCAACTCGGCTCGGTGTTCAACCCGGTAGAGGTCGCGCAGAGTTTGTCGGCGAAGTCGATGTGATTGCGGCTTCATGGCCACCGGCAAGACACCGATCGAGTCAGGCCGCTTGGCACGCGGTGTCGAGCATCCGATCTGCGGCATGTCGGGTCCTCAGCAATGTTCTATGGTCTGCCGGGCACGCTTCCGAACGTGCGATGTCGTCGAGCGATGGCCGACACGTTGGGAAGGGCGTCCCACGCCATTTCCTTCGGAGGGATTATAAGCTACGAGTCCGCTGGCGTGAACCGCGTGGGCGTCGACGATGCGGACGTATTACCGTGGCAACTGCCGACGCCGCACGATAACTTACGGCCCAGGCTCGATCCTGTGCACTCTGAAGGAGCAACACCGTGAAACACACTTGGGTCGTCGCGCTGCTGGTCCTTGGCGTTTGGTCGTCCACCTGCGTGGCGGGCACGACGACGCAAGACGCGAAAAGGGAACAGGCCATCTTCCCCTTTCCGGTTCATCGAACCCAACTCGAAAACGGACTCGTGGTCATTTCGGTCGAGTACGACTCGCCGGGCATCGTGGCGTACTACACGGTTGTGCGGACAGGTTCGCGCAACGAGGTGGAACCGGGTCTGTCGGGCTTCGCCCACTTCTTCGAGCACATGATGTTTCGCGGCACGCCGCGGTTCTCGGAGGGCAAGTACAACGACGCGCTCAAGGGCCTCGGCGCCGACTCGAACGCATTCACCACCGACGATTGGACCTGCTACCACATCACAGCGTCGGCGGCCGCGCTCGAGACCATCGTCGATGTCGAGGCGGACCGGTTCCAGAACCTGAAATACAGCGAGGCCGATTTTCAGAAGGAGGCGCGTGCGGTGCTGGGCGAGTACAACAAGTCTGCGTCGTCGCCGCTCATGCTGCTCGACGAGAAGATGCAAGACGCCGCCTACACGACGCACACCTACAAGCACACCACGATCGGCTTCCTGAAGGACGTCGTCGACATGCCGAACCAGTACCAGTATAGCCTCAAGTTCTTCGACCGCTGGTATCGGCCGGAAAACTGTATCGTGCTGGTGGTGGGCGACGTGCAACACGACCGGCTGGTCGAACTCGCGAAGAAGTACTACGGCGGCTGGAAGCGCGGATCGACCAAGATCGAGATCCCAGCCGAGCCGCCGCAGAAGGAAGAGAAGACGGTCGAACTCGAGTGGAAGGGTCAGACGCTGCCGTATCTCTACATCGGCTACCACACGCCCGGCTTCGACCCGGCGAGCCGCGACGTCGCGGCGCTCGACATTCTGAGCGAGGCGGCTTTTTCCGACACCAGCTCACTCTATCGCAAGCTCGTGCTTGAGGAACGGAAAGTCGAGGTCATGCAAGCCGGCGCGTTCTTTCACCGCGATCCGACGCTCTTTGGGATCATGACCCGGCTCACGTCCGAAGACCACATGGATGCGGTGCGCGACGAGGTCTACCGCGCGCTCGACGATGCCGCGCACAGGCCGATCGACGCCGCGCGGTTGGGCGACATCAAGTCGCACATGCGCTACGCCTTCGCCATGGGCCTCGACACGCCCGATCATGTCGCCCGCACGCTCGGCGAGTTCCTGCAACTGACCGGCGACGCCGATTCGGTGAACCGGCTGTACGCGACCTATGACCAGGTCGCCGCCGCGGACATCCAGCGCGTCGCGGCCAAGTACTTCGCCGCCACGAACCGAACGGTCGTTAGGTTGAAACAGGCGGGCGTACCTGCGGAAAAGACGCCGCCAGCCAAGCCGGGTTCCGATTGCTCGGAATCGAGCCCAGCCGCCGAGGCGCCCGCGCTCGTTCAAGCGGAGACCGGTCGGCCGGTTGTGGTGGAGCAGAACCCGGCGCGCCGTCCGCAAACCGCGCGGCCGATTCGCGACGTCATACTGCTGAACGACAAGTCGCCGCTGGTCTCGATTCGGGTCTTGTACGACTACGGATCCAAGGACGACCCGCCCGGCAAGGAGGGTCTGTCGGCATTGACCGCCCGGATGAAGGCCGAGGGCGGGACGCGACGATACAGCTACGACCAGATTCTCGACCGGCTCTATCCGATGGCTGCGACGATCGACAGCCACTGCGACAAGGAGGTCACAGTGTTCAGCGCCACCGTCCATCGCGACAAGCTCGCGGAGTTCTACGACATCTTCGCCGAGATGCTCACCGAGCCGCGATACGATCCGGCCGACTTCGAGCGGCTGCGCGAGGAGCAACTCAACTTCGTCTCGAAGATCCTACGCGGCACCAACGACGAGGCGCTCGGCAAGTGGACGTTGCAGCTTGCGCTCTATCCGAAACACCCCTACGGCCATGTCGACGCCGGCTCGGTCGGCGGTCTCAAGGCGATCACGCTGGCCGACGTGAAGCAGTTCGGCCGCGTGTCGCCCAAGCAGATCGGCGTGGCGGGCGGCGCCGACGATGCGTTCGTGCAGCGACTGCGAGAGGACCTCCGTGTGCGGCCATCTTTCCGTGCGCCCAGGGAACTGCCACGGCCGTACATGCCAAAGGATATGGAGCTGACGATCGTCGAAAAGGACTGCATCGCGACGGCTATTTCGATCGGCTTCCCACTCGGTCTGACGCGAGCCGACGAAGACTTCTATGCGCTCGCACTGGCCAACTCGGCCCTGGGCGAGCACCGCACGTTCAACGGCCGGCTGATGCGCAACATGCGTGGCAAACGCGGCCTGAACTACGGCGACTACTCGTACATCGAGGATTTTATCCAGCAGGGCGAAGGCACTTTCCCGATGCCGAACACGCCGCGCCAACAACAGTACTTCTCGATCTGGATCCGTCCGGTGCCGCACGACAAGGCGGTGTTCGCACTGCGTCAGGCCGTCCGCGAGTTGGACATGTTCGTCAAGGACGGGCTGAGCGAGGAGGAGTTTGAAACCACGCGGCGGTTCCTGGTGAACTACTCGAAGCTGTGGATCCAGACGCAGTCGCGACGCTTGGGCTATGAGTTGGACGGCTCGTTCTACGGCCGAGAGAGTCTCGTAACGGAACTGGATCGCCGACTGCCGCAACTCACGCGCGAGCAGGTGAACGCCGCGATCCGCCGTCATCTGCAGGCCAAGGACCTGTGCGTCGCCGTGGTCACACGCGACGCGGAAAAACTCCGCGACGCCGTCCTGTCCGGCCAACGCTCGCCACTGCGCTACGATACCGAGGGGACCCCCAAAGAGATCCTCGATGAAGACAAACTCATCGAAGCTTATCCGCTCCGCATCAACCGCGACCGCGTGCGAGTCGTTCCGGCTGAGGCAATGTTCGAGTGACCGATTGCATCATCTGTACACCTTAGCCGAATGGGGTGTGGCCGTACGTCAGGCTTTAGCCTGACTTGCGGCGTGGAGCGCGTAGGCCGGGTGCCGCACCCAGCCTACTCGCTTGCGGCGTGGAGGATCGCCGGCGGCATCTGGGAAGTGCGAATTGGGCTGGAACTGCGAGCCCTGGTGCAACTGGCAAAGGCACGGCCGTCCTGCGCTTCCTCGGAACGCACGACGAAGTCCGCAAGTACTTGCGCAACCTCTGAGCTGCACCGCGATATTCACCCGGCGTTGCGGATGGGGTGCGAAAAGGTTTGTAGCGAGAACTGCGAGACGAAATCGAGATCGGTCGCTAGGCAGCGGTGCTTGTACTGTTCGAGCGAGCCGCCGCTGCGCGCCAGACGCTTGTGGCAGAAATCGCGCCAGACGCCGCGATCGAGCCAGCCGATGCGAACCGGGCCCAACCGATTTGTGTCGCGTTTCGACTCGTACTCCGAATTGATTCGCTTCAGCTCGTCGTCCGCTCGCTGGCACAGCAATTCGCCAAGCTGCTCGGTCGCGACGTCGTCGCGCTCGACGAGCAGCACGTAGTAAGGCGTCTGGTCGTCCCAAACCGGCGCGAGCGTGAACGCGGTCAACGTGAGCGACAGTTCGCCGAGCGCGCGGTCGACGGCGCGAGCGACCTGCGACTCGGAGATCTTTTCGCCCGTGATGCTCGACACGTGCGAGCCTTTGTTCAGGAACTCCAGCAGCGGCGTATCGTTGAACCAGCCGGTGACGCGAACCAGGTCGTGGATGTTGTACCGGCAGAATCCGCTGGGCGTCGTGAGGAGAATGAAGTAGTTGCGGCCCTCGACCAGCTCGTGGGCTTCGAGCACGGTCGGCGACGGCGAGTGGATTTCGTTTTCGGGTATGAACTCGTAGTAGTTCATCGTCGGATCGAGCACGCCCGACGCGGTGCCCGACTCGATCGGCAGCGTCATGCGGCCTTCCGACGCCAACAGGCCGATGTCGCGCACCGGCGTGTTGCCGAAGATCGCTGGGTAGTGTCGCAGGTAGGCTCGCACGGCGCCGCCGGTCCAGTTGCCCAAGAGCACCAGGCCCGGCCAGTAGTCCTTGGGCATCAGCGATCCGGTGCGCGAGATGATCTCGTCCAGTTCGCGCGCCCGATGTGGATTGGGTTTGGCGATACGACCGTGCAGCCGCGCTCGTACGTCGGCCGGTACGTCGAACCGGCCAGCGATCGTGCCGTCGGCGATGTCGCGCACCAGCGCCTCTTTTTCCGCGTCGCCCAGGCGAGCCAGGTTCACCAGCGTGCTCGGGTTCGCCGTGCTGATCTGCGACACGTCGCGCGGCACGGCGAGTCGCAGCGTGACGTAGTGACGCGCCGTCACGTCCTTGATCTGACCGACTTCGGGCGGAATGCAATACAGCCGTCGCACGAGTCGGCCCTGCATCTTGGCGATCAAGCCGCTCAGGTTGCCGCAGGGCGTGCCGGCCTCGGTGCGGAACTCGTCCCAGTCGCCGGCCAACTGCACGATCGATCCGTGCAACATGCCGTAGTGGTCGCGCGCCGCCTTCACCCCCCAAATGAACCAACTGCGCCGGAAGTTTTTGACGTATTCCTCGGTGATGGGAATGAACTTGCGTGCCGCGTGCGTGCCGCTGGTAAGTGCGAACATCACCAGCTTCTGATCGGAACCGAGCAGCGCGTCGGTCCTTCCCGCTTTCATCTTGTTGATGTACGGCTCGTAGTCCTCGTACGTGGTGATCGGCACGCGGGCGCGGAAATCGGCCAGGCTTGCGATCTCGCGGAAACCATGATCGCGACCGAATTGCGAATCGCGGTTGCGCTCGATGCGATCGAACAGTATCTTCCGCTGCACGCGCCGCAGCTTGCGGGTCTTCCGTACCCAACGCCGGTACTTCAGGTTGCTCAGGATACGATACGGCCTGAAGAGTACTACCCTCAGCCACCGCCGCCAAAGCGCACGTGCCATCGCCGATCTCCGAATCAACACAGCCGTCACGGACACGGGAATCACTCCTGAGTATCGGCTGGCCAGTCCGACGTTGCCAAGAATCTGGCCGGAGGCGGTTCCCCCAGCGCACGGTAGGCAATATGGCCGAATTGTAGCGGTGTTGTCTAGGGCGCCGAGCGTGCTCGGCGTAGCGAGACCGCGGGCCGGCATGCTACTCAAGCTCGACGACGCGCACTCCGCCGGCCGGCACCACAACCGTTGCGACCGATTGGTCGGCGTCGCGGGCAACCTCGACTGCGGTTTCAGAGAACCACTCCCTGGCCATCGTCCACGGTTGTCTTGACCGCAGCCGAACGGTCCGCGCCTGCGCGTAATCCGTCGGGACGACGCCGTGCTGTGGCTTGCGACTCCCAGCGGGGTTGAACAGTGTGACGATCCACGACTTGTCGGTGCGGTTGAGCATCCACTCCACCTCGCCGTCGACCGCGACCGGCATCAGGCCCTGTCGTGCGTGGGCGAGCACCAACGCCACCAGGGGCGTCGCCGCGACGTCCACACCGAGGCAGCGCGGGACCGAAGCAAACATCAACCGGCCCTTGCCGCGATCGAACAGGCTGGCGATCACGTCGCCGTTCGATGCGGTCGCCAGTGGCGAGCCGCCGCGAATCGGGCGGTAACGATAGCGCTGTGCCGCAACGGAACGATTGTCGGGCAGCCACCGGATCGAGTGGTCCTCGGCGACTGCGGCCAGGTCCGGCAGTTTCAAGTCAGCCGCGCCCGGTCCGGTCACGTGGTCGTCGCTCACGACAACCGTGCCGCCTCGCTCGATGTACTCGGCCAGCTTCTTGCCCCACTCGGCCGACAGCGTTACTTCGCCGGCGATGATGACCACCGGGTAGCTGTCGAGCACGTCGAGCTTGGTGGGCGATGTGACGAGCACGTCGAAGATGTTGCCGAACGTGCCGGGAATGTGAATCTGGTTCACGCCCGTGTTGAGTTCGCTCTCGCGCGGACCGTACGGATGATAGGCGACCTTGAACCACTCCTTGAGCATGCGTGCGTGGCGATCGAAACTGAGCACGGTCGGGTTCAGGCTCGGGTCGTGTCCGAAGTAGGCCGGCTGATAGCTGTTCGGATCCCAGCCGTGCGCGCGGTCGAGCAGAAACGCAATCGGCGTGAAGGGAGTGCCGCGGTCGGGGTGCTTGGCCGTGATTTCGAGGAACTGGGCGACGAGTCGGCCCTTGGGCGAAAGCTGCAGCGGTTTGACGGCCGTCGAGTTGCCGCCGGGTTGCCAGAACTCATCGTGCCCCTGCTCGTGATAGAACATGGCGGAGCCGGACATGTATTGATGCCAGATGTCGAACTTGTACCAGGTCATACCCGCGCCAGCCCAGACGTCGTACGAGTTGTCGTAGACGAACCGCGGCATGCCGGCGTAGTGGTAGCCCTGGTTCGCGTAGATCGTGGCCGCGTCGCCGAAATTGCACGAGCGATAGTCGGCCATCATGCCGCCGTATTGCCGGGCGCTGCCGCGTAGGAATGCCATGCGCATCGCCAGACTCGGTGTCACGGCCGTGTTCTCGTAGCCGATCGTGCGAGCGCCCCACTCGCGGCACAGGTGCGCGAGCGCCGTCATTTCGACCGACGGGCAGGGAATCGTGAACTGGTAATGCTCGCGCCCCGGCGCACCGAAGATCGCCGCCTGGCGCGCCGCCGAACCGGCCATGTAGACGTCGGTCATTGCGACGAGCACGTCTTCGCGATTCTTCGCCGCCTTGACGCGTTCGTGCAGTAGCTTGGCGTCGTAGTCGAAGTATCCGATGCTCTCGCCGGCGATGTTGCCCGCGTAACGATCGCGATACTTGGGCCATAGCGACCTGGCCCGGTCGGTCATCGCCATCGCATTGGTGTAGTTCATCATGTTGGCCCACGGCCGGTCGGGGTTGGCGTCGAGCCACTTCACGAATGGCTCATGGTCGAGGATGTTCGGACCTGGGCCGTGAAAGGTCGGCACGATGCGCGGGTCGCTGAAGATCGGAACGTCGGTGCGGCCGCCGAACGTCTTACGGAACTCATCGACCAGCGGCGCGTCGGTGTGGAACGGAGAGAGAATTCGTTTCGGGTCGGTCGACGCCAGTTCCGTCTGCCAAGGCTGACCGACGTTCCAGAGAAAGACGAAACCCTTGTCGCGCAGCGTGGCGAGCTTCCACGCCGGCGGCACGGCCGAATCGCCGGCCCGCGCGGCCAGCGGTTGCGGCGCGACCAGCGGATTCTCTCGCAGTTCGTCGAGCAGTTTCCACGTGGCCGATCGCGGCTTTTCACGGTGGTGCGGAGTGTACGTCGCGTCGGTCGTCAGGCAGAGACAGTCGACTTGACGCTGGCTCGGTTGTTTGGCGTGCGCGAGCAGGGTCAGCTTGGCCGGACCTCTCGCGAGCTTCACCGGCCTCATGTCCCAGCCGAACGCCCAATTCCAAAGCAACTTCAGTTCGTCCTCTTCGTCAACGACCGGCCGCTCGCCAAACACGACGTTCGTCGGCGGCTGGCCCGGCTGCTCGATGCGGACCGCGAACAGTTCGGACTGCTGCCGCCAGTCGCGGTACCGCACCCACAGTCGCCACTCACCGGTTTCCGGCGCCTCGAAGTCGTACGTCGCCGCCGCCTGATCGTCGGCCGCCCCGCAGGCGATGCTGAGCCATTCGCTCTCGCCCCCTTGAGTCCACTCTGGCGCGATGCCCGGCCCGGACAGTCCCCAGTGACCCGCCGTGTTTCCGTTCATATCCGGAAAGCACGACCCACGCACGCCCCGCAGGTGCTCGGCCTCGATCCAAATGGACTCCTGACCAGTCGCGGTCGTAACCGCAAGCAGGACACCCAAGACGACCAGGCAACGCATGAGATTTCTCCTCATGATCGGCGTGGCGAGCGACAAGGTGAGCGATTAGGGCGAGCGATCGTGACTTAGTGGGTTCGACGCACGCTACCGGCGTCGTCACTTGGCGATGGCTCCCCGATGCCTTTGGGTTGCGATCCGAGCCGACGCCTTCTTCTGAGGTTGTCCATGGCGAAGCCGCCGTTCCCGCTGAGAAAGCCAATCGCAGAGCCCGTCGAGATCGCGATACTTCTGTTCCAGTGCGCGGCGCACACTTCGGCAGCGATCGACTTCGTCCAACTCGCCGGTGCGGTCAGGTTGTGTCTTCACGTTTCTTTCTCCGAATCGTTTGGCCCGGCTCTGTCGCGGAATCGTCTCGGGCGACACGAGGTACGGTGTGCGCCAACCATGGCGGCGGCTCATGGCGTCAAGAGTAAAGCTCAAAGAACTTCCTCTCATCCGCCCACCACTCACGAGTTGCAATCTGCTGGTGCAGCGTGCCGACATGTGCGCCACGATAGAACAACACCGATAGGATATTTGTGTCCACATACAGCGTCGGCCTGGTCGTTCCGCGATTCTTTCGTTTCGGCATGCCACCATTCTATCGGCGGTCGCGGACAGGAAGAAAGTCGCTGCTGCGCGCGGGCGCCAACGCTGAATGCGGAATCCTTGGGAGTCTCAACGAGTTCGAGACATCGTCTCCCTTGCGCCTTCGCGTGAGATCCGCTCTTACTTGGCTGCGGTGGCGGGTGCGGATGGGGCCGACTCGGCGGTCGCGGGCAGGCCGACCGCGGGCACGCCGGCCGTGTTGTCTTTGGTCGGCATCGCGATGAAGTTCTTGACCAGGGCGCCGTCGGCTGCGTTCCAGATGCGGACGTCGCCGTCCCAACTGCCCGTCGCAATCAGCTTGCCGTCGCGGCTGATTGCCGCCGCGTAGACCCAATCGTTGTGCCCCGAGATCGAGCGCACCGCCTGGCCGTTGGTGGGATTGAACTGCCGCACGGTCTTGTCGGCCGATGCAGTCACCAGTTGGCTGCCGTCGGGGCTGAACCGCATGCGGAAGATCGCCAGTCCGTGTCCGCCGATGTCGCGAATTTTTTTCGCTTCGTTGGCCGGGTCCCAGACCTTGATCACGCGGTCGCCGCCGGCCGTGGCCACCGACTTGCCGTCCTTCGCGAACGCGACGGCGTAAACCGCGTCGGTGTGTTCGGGGAACGTGACGAGCGATTCGCCCTTGGCCACGTCGAAGACCTTGCTCGTCTTGTCGCGACTGCCGGAAACGAGCCGCTGGCCGTCGGGAGAGAAATCGAGATCGAGCACCCAGTCGGCGTGGTCCTCAATCTGCTTGGCCAGTTTGCCGGTCGCGAGGTCCCAAATGCGGATCGTGCGGTCGCAGCCGCCAGACGCAAGCAGCTTCGAGTCGGGACTAAACGCGAGGCCGAACACCGAGTCTTCGACCTCGACCATATCGCGGATCGGTTCGCCGGTCGCGGCGTCCCACAGCCGCACCACGCCCGACTGAGCCGGAGTGCCGCTGGCCGTGGCGATCCACCAGCCGTTCGGGCTGTACACGATGGTGTAGGTGCGCTCGGGCACACCTTGCAGGCGCTTGAGCAGCTTGCCGCTGGCGATTTCCCAGATCAGCACTTCGTGATAGCCGCCGGTGGCGACCTGCGTGCCGTCGGGGCTGAAGGCGATCGCTGTAATCGCGATCGGCGCCGGGTAGACCGGCGGCGGCACGTTCAGGTCCTTCGGCTTCGGGATGATGCTCGCGAGTTGAGCGCCAGGCGACGGGCCGTCGAACTTGGCCCCTTCCTTAACCCAGCGTGCGATCAGGTCGATTTGCTCCTGCGGCAGCGGGGCCTCCTTGTAAGGCATGCGCGTGGCGGCGTCGGGCAGCAGGCATTCAACGAGCGTGCTCTCTTCGGGCTTGCCCGCCACGACGACAGGCTGATTGTTGACGCCTTTGGACAGCGCCTCGAAACTGCTCAGGTTGAAGTTCCCTTTAGGCTTCGCCGCGCCGTGGCAGGCGACGCAGCGTTGCACGAGCAGCGGCGCGATTTCCTTGGTGAAGCTCACCGGCTGGCCGGCGGGTTTCGCCTCTTGTGCGGCAAGGGGGCCTCCGCCGAGAATCATCACGACAACGGGCGTGAGTAAGCTACGATTCATGGTTCGTCCTCACTGGGGTAGCAGGATGGACCAAACGGGCGTGCGACCATCGGTGGGCGCTCGCAGCCGGGCTGTCGAGCTGGGAAGGATTATACCGACCACCCCCCTCCGAATGTAACGGGGAAGTTCTGAGCGAACAGGAGCAGGGTGCGCGACGCACTCTGTGTGACCTCGTTTAACCCGCAGCCGCAGGCGAGGTCATGGTGAAACAACGGCAAGGAGGTCATCAACGACCTCGCCTGCGGCTGCGGGTTAACGATTTGAAATCGCAAAGTGTGTCGCGCACCCACAGGAGTTCGCCGTGCAAGTCATCATCACCGCCGTCGGTCCGGACAATCGAGGGCTGGCCGATCCGATTGTGCACTACGTCACGTCGGCGGGGGCGAACATCGCCGAGATTCAGATGTACGATCACGACGCCGAACGCATCTTCGCGATGCACTTGCGGATGAACTGGCCGTCGGACCGCGAGGCGGTGAGTGCGCTGCGCGGCAAGATGAACGAGATCGGCCGCCACAAGGGACTGTCGATCCGCACCTGGTCGCGCGACGAGCACGATCGTCCGCCGCGGCTGGCGATCTGCACAACGTTTCGCACCGAGCCGCCGCTCGCGGTGTTGCGAGCGATTCGCGATAAACGTCTGCGCGCCGCGCCGGCCGTGATCATCGGCAATCAGCCGACTTGCCGATCGGTCGCCGAGCAGTTCGGCGTCGACTGGCACATGGTCGGCGACGCCAAGGGCAGCCCCGACAACGACCGCTTGGTTGAGTTGTTCGATCAGTACGACGTGGACTACATCGTGCTCGCGCGGTACATGCGTCTGGTCCCGCCGTCGCTGTGCTGGAAATTCGCAGGCGGGAGAATCATCAACCTGCACCACGGCCTGTTGCCGGCGTTTCCCGGCGCCACGCCGTACCGCGACGCCTGGGGCCATCGTATGTTGACCTACGGCGCCACGGTCCACTTTATCGTTCCGGAACTCGACGCGGGCGATCAGATCATCCACCAAGACACGTTCACTGTGGCGCACGGCACGCCGCTGGACGAGATCATCCGCGTCGGCGAGACGGACCACGAGCCGGCCTGCCTGGTCGAGGGATTGCGGCGCGTCGTGGACCGCGAAGTAGAACTGCATTTTCATCGCGTGGTGAGCACGCGCAAGGCATGAGTAGGATGGGTGCCGCGCCCAGCCTACTACTGGCATGAAGGAGGTGGACGATGAACCGGTGTGATGCGCTCCGTGTGGTCCTGGCCATGACCGCGATCTGGTGGACCGGTCTGCCGCATCGCGCGAGAGCCGACGATGCGAAAGCCCCGCGCGTCTACGCGAATCAACTCACGCGCATCGCCAAGCCGTTGCCGATCCTGGCCGATCATCCTGAGTTCGTGGCGCCGGTCGAGGAACTCGTGCGCTACGAGGCTCCCACGCTCGTAGACGATCTCGAGGCCGACTTGAACGTCCGCGCCTGGCGGTGGTCATACAACGCCCGCGGGATCATCGAAATGCCCAATCGACTGAAAGCGTCGGCAACGGCCGTGATCATGGTCCACCCGTGGGGAATCGACGACGGCCAAGGCTGGCGCACGCCCGAGCCGGCGGGCGTGGCCGATTTCTGCACCAAGGAAAAGAACGCCCTCGCCGGCCGCCACACACGCGAGGTGATCGACCCATTCATCAAATCGCTGCGCGGCAAGGCGTCGCTCGTCATGTTCAGCTTGCCGGGCGGCGAAGATCCGGTCCGCAAGAAACTCTACCGGTCGTTCCAATCGCGACCGACCGAAGCCGAACGACGCGACGGCGCCAAGGAACTCGATCGCAAGCTCAACAGTTTCACCTATCGCGGCGAGCCCCTGCCGGCGACGCTCGCGATCTCGGCCGACAAGCCGGTGATCGACTACTTCCGTCAGTTCCCCGGCCTCGACGCCGGCCCGCGCTACAACAACGCCGGATTCTGGGATCTGCCGATTCCCGTAACCAAGGACATCGAAGTCCACCCCGACGACGTGGTGATCTACGACGCCGCGGGCTACGAACCGCTCCGAGCGTTCTTGCAGAAGAACGGCGTGCGGCACGTCCTATTGGTCGGCTACGCGACCGACATGTGTTACTGTCGCACCACGGCCGGCTACCAGAACCTCTCGCGCGACTTCAACGTCTTCCTGGTCGGCGACGCCACGTTGGCCACGTTCCCGGCCAATTCGAGCCCACGCCACGCCACCAACGCCGCGATCTCGTTCGCGTCCCTCGAACACCTGATCACGCAGGTGTCGTGGATCAAGTACCTGCGCGGTCTCAGTGGGCAATGACGCGCAGGAGTGTCCGTGCTACCGCCGGTCCCATGAGGCGTCAAGTTCTGCAAGGTCGCGCTGGTGCGCTGCACGCCAGCGGCGCCATTGACGGGCCAGGTTGACGCGGTCTAGCAGCGTCGCCGTCAGCCAGAGGCTTGCGATCACGATCGTCACGCCGATCCAGGGAAGCGGGTTGCGCAGCGATTGCCAAAGGTATTCGGTCAAGAGCGTCGCGGACTGTGATGCGGCAACCAGTTGCTCCATGACCTGCGACAGGAAGTAGAAAAAGACGGTGAGCGTCAACGACCACAAGACCCAGGCGCGCGACGGCGTTATCACCAGTGGCAAGTGTTGTTCGTAGTCGTCGCGACCGTCGCCGTATTCCAGCCGTACGGCGAGCGTGTCGGTCTGCGAGAACAGGCCGCGGAAGTACCAAGGCCAGCCCTCCTCGCGGCGCGGCTCGAAGTCGAGCCAGTGCGTGACCCGGCCGTCGTCGCTGGTTTGGGCGGCGACCGATTCGCCGCGCACGCCGCCACCACACAGCAGCCGGACGGCGGCCGGAGCAAGGGGTCCCTGCGGGGCAACTATCGCAACCTGATAACGACCCCTGGGCGCCACATGAGAGCCAAGCGGCGATCGGCGCACCGGGCGCTTGCCGACGGCATCGACCACTTCACAGGAAACCGCCGCGCGTGGTTGCACGCTCACAGGCATCGACCAGCGCTGACGTACCGGACGAATCGGCGATTCGGCGGCGGGTCGGCTCATGTCGTCTCCTGATCGGGCAGCCTCTCTGGCCGCAGCCGTTCCAGCAGGTCGGCGGCGTGCTCGCGCACGAATGCGTCCACGGCGCCTGGCGGCCAGATTTCCCCCTGAGTTGGCTCGATCTCGCGCAATTCAGTGGACCAGTCCGCGAAGGCCAGCAGCCGGGCCAACTCATGCGTGGGCAGCCCGACGAGGCGAATGCGCTGCGGGCCGCCTGTTCCACACTTGCAGACTGGCCGGAGGCAGTGCCGAGGCGTCGAAGTTCGACTCACGGTCGGGCCACAACACGATCAGCTCATCGGCCGGCGCGGGACGATGGTCGAACAGCGCGAGCTTCACGGCCAAGTCTTTGGGCATGGCGGCGCCTTGGCCTAGCACCACGCCGATCGCCACGCGCCGCGTCGTCACGTCGCGCGTTGGGAACTGCCAGTGCGCCACGGTCACGACGCCGTACGTCGGATGGTCGCCAAAAGTGAAGTTTGGTTCGACGCGCAGCAGTCTGGCGTCGTCGGTTGTCTCTGTGTTCGCGAGGCTGCCGAGCCAGCGGCCGAGGCCCGCGTGCAGTTTGTCGGCCAACGTGCCACGTGCGGCGTTTGCCAGCTCGCGTCGCGCGCGGGTGACGGCGCTGTCCCACTTGGGTAGCAACAACTCGCGTTCAATCTGCAGTTGGCTGAGCACGCGCGGCGGCGGCTCCTCAGACCGCTCCGGGCCAGCGGCCCCGTCCGCCGCACCACGCGGCAGCACGATCTCATCGTAGCGGTCTCGCAACCGCATCAGCGACGTGCGAAACACGTCGGTCTCGAAGCGGGCCACGCGCTCGAGGTCCGAGCGGTCGAATGGAAACAGATCGGGCAGTTTCTCGGCTACGCCCGTGCGCTCCACCACCGGTCGCACCCGCCGACGCACCAGATGTTCCAGTGCGTCCAGCGACGGCGGCGTCAGGTCCAGTTGCGCGACGTTGCCGTAGTCGCACACTCGTATGCCTTGCACCAGCCGGTCGTGTGCGAACGAATCGATGGCCAGCCGCTGGCATTCGATCCACAGGCCGGTCTCGACCAAGAGCAGAATCAACACGCCTGGCACGCTGTCGATCACCTGGGCCAGCCCCGAGAAAAACGATTGGGCCGACTCCACGTTCAGCCGGCCACGCGGCGCGAGCAGCCGTTCGATGTTGTCGAACGCGACCAGAATCGGCACGTCGGCGGCCGCGAGCAGTTCGACCAGAGTGCGCAGCAGGTCATCGACCAATTCTGCCCGGGTCGGCGGCAGGCCGGATTCGACGACCGTGAAATCGTGCTCGACGAACGACGCGAACGCGTCGCGGCTGCCGGTCAGGGCCAGTTCGGCCAGGCTGTTGAGCATTCGTCGTCTCATACGGACCGGCGGGCGCGATCCGACGTCACAGCGTGCGACGTGCCGTTGCAGCAGTTGCCGCGCGGCGTGCAAGTTCAGGCCGTGTGACTCGCAGAGTTCCCGGACCGGCCGCGCAGGCGTCGCGCGGGTCAAGTCGTCCAGCAGTGCGGCGTGCGCGGCCGACTGGCGCGGCCAGCGCCGGCCGGCGAGAATACCGAGCACCGTCGGCTGGCAGGTCCATTGCAACCACTCGCCCGGTGTCAGTTCGGCGACGGCCTGACGGAGCATCTTGAGCGTGAGCTGTTCGGAAATCCAACCGAGCGGACTGGCCGGAGCCGACTCGTCGCGTGCCAGCAGGCTGCGCAGCAACTCCTTGAGCAGAAACTCGGCGAATGTCGGGTGGCTTTCAAAGTAGCGCGGGCGGGCCAAGAGGTCGTGCTCTCCGCCGGCCCGGTATTGGATCGCGTGAAGCAGATGCGTCTTGCCGGCGCCGCGCGCCCCGCGCACGACCAACACGCGCGTCGGGTGCAGCTTGGGGCGGTGCGGGAAATCGGCCCGGCTCAGCTTGTCGATGGCCGCCTGAATCCTTGCCAGAACGCCGGCGTGAACCTCCGGCGTGTGATAGCGGGCGAAGTCGCCGTCGGCCGACTCGCCCGCCACGAACACGTCGAACGGGTTCTCTTCTCCGCGTAAGAAGCTGATGGCGTGCTGCCGCGGATCCGCCGGCGTGGGCGTTGGGTCCACCGCTCCGGCCTGGGCCGGACCGGCCGGACCAATATGCACGAAGGCCTCCGCCTCGTGGGCGCGGTCCTTGCGGGCGACCACCGTGCCAGCCCGGACGAACTCAGACAGCTTCGACATAGAACATCACTTCGCGCCCCAACACCAGCGCGTATTCGGGTTCGGACAACTGGTACAGCGCCTGCGTGAACGGCAGCAAGCGAATCCGCTTGTCGGACGCCGCGCGTCGCAGTGCGTCGTGCATTTGCCCAATGGTCAAGTTCGGATAGTCGCCCGCAAGGTGCTTGTACAGGACCGCGAGCGAACAGACTTGCGGCGGCCGCCGGGTACGTTGCTCGTTCGCAAACGCACTCACCGCGTCCGCAACCGCCGAAACATCCGCGTCGGCATCCGCACGGGTGGCGGTGGGCAGCCGCGCGGCGAGCTTCGCGGGGTCAGCCCGGTCGGCGGCCTGCTGCACGACCTGGCGCAAATCGCCAAGCTGGCGCGTGACCGATTCCATGGCCCGCGCGCAGTCGGACACCGTGCGGCCCGCTCGTTCCACGGCATCAAGCGTCGCGCCCAGCAGCCGTCTCGCCACGTCAGCTTGACGGACCTGGCGCGGCGATGAACAATCGTTCGGCATGCGAATCGGCCCGTTGCAGTTTGATTTCCCGGTGGTGCAGGCCGCGCTGTCTGGATACAGCGACGCGGCGATGCGGCGCATGGCGCGGCTGTGCGGGGCGCCGTACGCGCTCGACGAGGTTGTGCTCGACAGGCTGATCGTCACCAGCGGGCGAAAGCAGCGGCGGCACCTGAACATCGCGGCCGACGATCATCCGATCGGCGGGCAGCTCATGGGCAGCAATCCCGACGAGTTCGGCCCGGCCGCGCGCGAACTGGCGGGGGCGGGCTTTGACGTTATCGACATCAACTTCGGATGCCCCGTGCGCAAGGTGCTCGGTCGGTGCCGCGGCGGATTCCTGTTGTCGCAGCCGCCGACGGCGATCGAAATCGTCTCGCGCGTGCGCGACGCGGTGCCGGCCCACATCCCGGTCACCGTCAAGATGCGACGTGGCCTGGACGATAGCGCGGCGAGCCGCGACAACTTCTTTGAAATCTTCGACGGAGCATTCGCCCGCGGAGTCGCCGCGATCACGGTTCACGGCCGCACGGTCGAGCAGCGGTACAACGGGCCGAGCCGCTGGGAGTTTCTCGCCGAGGTCAAGCGCCACGCCGGATCGAGAACGGTGCTCGGCAGCGGCGACCTGTTCAGCGCCGAAGACGCGATGGCCATGATCGGCCAGACCGGCGTCGACGGCGTCTCGGTCGCTCGCGGCGCGATCGGCAACCCGTGGATCTTTCGCGAAGCCCGCGCGTTGTGGTCGGGCCGGCCGTTGCCCGATCCGCCCACCGTGTTCGAACAACGCGACATCATCGCCGCGCACTACCGAGCGGCGATCGAGCTGCACGGCCCGAAACAGGGCCCGCGCATCATGCGCAAGTTCGGCATCAAGTATTCACGCCTGCACCCGACTCCGCTGGCCGTGCGCGATGCATTCATCGCGGTCGCCGGCGAGCACGATGGGCAGGCCGTGCTCGATCGCTGGTACACCGTCGACGCCCCCGGCCGCCGCCCCAGCGCCGCCGACATCGACGAAACCTGCGAAGCGGCCTAATGCGGAGAAGACATGGAAACACAGAGGCATAGAGGACACAGAGGAAGGCTATTCATTATCTCTGTGTTCTCTGTGCCTCTGTGTTTCAAAAACGTCGGGATCAAATTCAAGGCTCGCTTGAGGGCAGATTTTCCTCGGCCAGCAGCTCGCGCAGCATCGACTCGCGGCGAGTCAGGAACATTCTCGTGACCTTGTAGTTCTCCGTATCGACGTACTCGACCGGTCGGATGCCGGCTTCGCTGAAGTGGTAGATCGTCGCGTCGGGGTAGGCCATGACGATCGGCGAGTGTGTGGCGATGATGAACTGCGAGCTGCGGCCGATCAGTTGGTGCATGATCGACAGCATGCTCATCTGGCGCGTGGGCGACAGCGCCGACTCCGGCTCGTCCAGGATGTACAGTCCGCCGCCGCGAAACCGGTTCATCAAGACGGCGAAGAAACTCTCGCCGTGCGACTGCTCGTGCAGCGATACTCCGCCGTAGCGTTCGATGAGCGACCCGGTCGGCCCGCCGTCGAGCCGTTCGATTTCGGTGGCGACGTTGTAAAACGTCTCGGCTCGCAGGAAAAATCCATCGGGCCGCCGCGGCTTCATCGCGCCCCACGTCAACTTCAGGCAGTCGGCCAGCACCGAATGTGAATCGCGCGTGGCGAACGAGAAGTTGCGGCTGCCGCCTTCCGGGTTGAAGCCGGCGGCCACTGCGATCGCTTCGAGCAGCGTCGACTTGCCGCTGCCGTTCTCGCCGATGAAGTAGGTGACCTTGGGGTGCATGACCAGTCCGCCGATCGATCGCACCGCCGGAATCGAGAACGGGTAACGGTCGAACGACGGCACGCGTTCGGGCCACAGGTCGACTTCGAGGATGAACGGGTTTCGCGTGACTTGTTCCATGTCGCAGGTACTCAGCGTGTAGGGTGGGCCGAGTCCGCGAGTCCCACCTTTTCACTTTCCTCGCCGGGTGCCATGCCCTCGGCTTGCGTGGGCATGCCGACCCCAAGCGGACGGCATGCCAACCAGATCACGAGCTACAGTTCCGGCAGAAATCGGCGGATGGCCGCGTCGTACAGAACAGCCCCCGCAACCCCGCCCGCCAGCGGCGCGACGATCGGCGCCCAGAAGTAGCCACCGTGCGACTGAAACACCGCCGGCCCCCAGCCGAGCAGCGCCGACGCCAGGCGCGGGCCGAAGTCGCGGGCCGGGTTGATCGCGTAGCCGGTCAGTCCGCCCAGCGACAGGCCGATGCTCCAGACGACGAACCCGATCAAGAGCGGCGTCAGGTTCGCGCCCGGCGATTGATTGCGCGAGTCGCTGAGCGCGAACACCGCCAGCACCAGCATCATCGTGCCGAGAAACTCGCTGAACAGGTTGAGCGGCAGGCTGTCGAATGACGGATACGTGGCGAAGACGCCCGCGCCGCCGGCGGCCGGGCCGGTCAGCTTGCCGGCGCTCATCACGCCGCGCGTGATATCGTTCGCCGTCTCGAACTTGCGAAACGCCTCGAAGTAATCGACGTACACGATCACCGCGCCGACCAGCGCTCCGGCCACCTGGGCCGCGACGTACGGCGCGACTCGGTCCCACGGAAACCCGCGCCGCACCGCCAGCGCCAGCGTCACCGCCGGGTTCAAATGCCCGCCGCTCGCCTTGCCCGACACATAGACGCCGATCGTCACCGCCAGCGCCCACCCTGTCGTGATCACGACCCAGTTCCCCTCCTTGTTCATCAACACGGCCGACGCCACCACGCCATCGCCCAGGACGATCAAGATCATCGTGCCGATAAACTCGGCCAGCAACGCCGCATGCAGTTTGTTCATGTAGGTTACTACCTCCTCGCATAAGCATTCCCGGGCATCCGACGGACGAGCCGGCGCATTTCGAGCACGCTTAGGGTCGAGAGCACTTGCGGGGCGGGCAGGCTGCTGCGCGCGACCAGCTCGTCGGCCGACACGGACTCGCTGCCGATCGCGTCGAGCAGCGCACGCTCCTGTTCGTTCAGCGTCAGTTCCAGCGGGTGGCGCACGGTGGTGTCGGTCGTCGGCTTGATTTCGTTCATCAGCGGGCCGAGCGCGTCGAGCACATCTTCGGCCGATTCCACCAGCACCGCCCCGTCGCGCAACAGCGCGTGGCAACCGCGGCTGGCCAGGCTGTCGATCGGGCCGGGCACCGCGAGCACTTCGCGATTCTGTTCCTTGGCGTGCCGCGCCGTGATCAGCGCCCCGCTGCGCTGCGCAGCCTCGATCACCAGAACGCCTAGGCTTAGTCCGCTGACGATGCGGTTGCGCTGCGGGAACAGGCCGGCAATCGGCTCGAAGTGCGTCGGCACCTCGCTGACGAGCGCTCCGGCGGCGATCACCTGCTCGGCCAGTTCGGCGTGTTCGGGCGGATAGATGTTGCCCACGCCGCTGGCGAGCACGGCGATGGTCCGGCCGCCGGCCGCGATCGCCGCGCGATGGGCCGCCGCGTCGATGCCGCGGGCCAGGCCGCTGACGATCGTGAAACCGACGCGAGCCAGCGCGCCGGCCAGTCGGTCGGCCTGCCGCAGTCCGTAGTGAGTGCAGTGCCGCGAGCCGACGATCGCGATCGCCAGCGCATCGCGCGGCTCGAACCGGCCTCGCACGTAGAGCACGGCTGGCGGGTCGGGAATGTTCCCAAGCTGCGCAGGAAGTTCGGGCGAACCGGCGGCCAGCACCCGGGCCTGCAACCGCTGGCACTCGGCCACCTCGTGATCCACGTTGCACTCCCGTCGTGCCGCCGCGATCCGCTCGGCAAGCTTGGGCCCGACGCCTGGCACGTGCCGCAACTGGCTCATCGGTGAGTCGAGCACCGCCGTCGGGCCGCCTAGGTGCTCGACCAGCGCCCGAAACAGGTTCGGCCCGACGCCGTTGACCATCGACAAACAGACCAGGTCGCGGGTCGATGCGTCCAGCGTGCCGACACTCGGCGATTGCGGTTGGCTCTCTACCATCGTGCACATGACCACTACTGTTTGGGTTCTTCAGCCCTGTTGGGCGCCGCTCATGACTCTGCGCGGGTCAACCACGCCAGCACCTCTTCCACCGATTTCGTCGGCACGTCGCTCACAAGCTCCACCGCACCGATTCGGCTCGGCAGCACGAACCGCAGCCTGCCCGCTTGGGCCTTCTTGTCGTGCTGCATCGCCGCCAACAGTGCCGCTGGATCAAGGCCGGCCGCGGTGACGGGCAGGCCGAACCGCTGCAGCAGTTGGCGCTGCCGCTCGGTGACATCCGAGCCGATGCGTTCGAGCCGCTCTGCCAGGCGGCTCGCCGCGACCATGCCTATCGCTACCGCTTCGCCGTGGCGGTACTCGCGCGAGACCGCCTCAATCGCGTGCGCGAAGGTGTGGCCGTAGTTCAGCACTGCGCGGCGGTCGGCCGTCTCGCGCTCGTCCGCCTCGACCACGTCGGCCTTGAGCCGGCAGCATCGTGCGACGACATGCTGCATGGCATCGGGCCGAAGCGCGAGGATGTCGTCCGCGTGCGACTCGAGAAAACCGAAGAACTCGGCGTCCAGGATCACGCCGTACTTCACCACCTCGGCCAGTCCCGCGCGCAGCTCCGCGGCCGGCAGCTCGCGCAGCGTCTGGGTGTCGATGAATACGCCGATCGGCTGATGGAACGCGCCGATCATGTTCTTGGCGAGTCGCCCGTCGGGCGCGTGATAGTTGACGCCGACCTTGCCGCCGACCGAACTATCGACCTGAGCCAGCAGCGAGGTCGGCACCTGCAGCAGCGGCACGCCGCGCGCGTACGTGGCCGCGACGAAACCGGCGATGTCGCCGATCACGCCGCCGCCCACCGCGACCACCAGCGTCTGTCGGTCGGCGGCGATCTCGATGAGTCGGGCGAAAATCTGTTCCGCGATTGCGAGCGACTTGGTCGTCTCGCCGGGCGGCAGCGCAAGCGTAGCGGTGCGGCAGCCGACCGCGGCCAGTTGCTGAGCCACGCGCGCGGCAAACGGCCGCTCGGTGTTTTGGTCGCACACCACCAACGCCTGCGTCCCGAGCCACGATCGTCGCGCAAACTCGCCGACGCGGTCGAGTTCGCCGCTCGTGACCAGGATCGAGTAGCTTCGATCGCCCAGGTTGACTCGGGTTTCGTTTCCCATAGGCCGATGCTTGCGAGATGGTAGGTTGCGGCCCGGCCGTTTGGAAACACAGAGACACAGAGAACACAGAGCAAGAACACTCTGTGCCTCTGTGCCTCTGTGTTTCCCTCCGACCGTTGGCCAGTGACGACCGCGATGATTCTAACGCGAACCTGCCGGATCGTCTTGAGAATCACCCTATTTCTCGGCCAGACCGGTCCGGTCGGCCGATGGTCGCGGCCGGTTCAGGCGCGAACGCACGCGACCAGCTTCGGTCACGTACGATTCTCCAGAATCGCCCGGCAGTGCCGCAGGTGATCCAACGACCAGAACGGACCTATCATAGCGACCAGCTACGGGTGCATACCCGTAATTGCATTCGTCGCTCGCTTAACCCGCAGCCGCAGGCGAGGTCGGCATCGTGCGAATTGCACGGATCAAACACGACCTCGCCTGCGGCTGCGGGTTAAACGAGCGAGGCGCAGCTACGGAAATACACCCACCAGCTACTTGCTTTTCGTCCTCGCGCTGCTCATGTTGTTGGCCGGCTGGAAAGCCTGGCCGCCAACCAAAGGAGCACAGCCGATGACGACTCTCGCCGCACTCGCGTGCCTGGCCGTCGTACCACTCACGTTGCAAGCCGCACCGGGCGATGATGCCGGGCGGCAGATGATCGAGAACTATATGCGGAGCGAGGCGGAGCGGCTGGACGCGCAGTTTTTGGACGGGACCGAGAACAAAGAAGACTGGGAGCGGCGACGGCCGCAACTGCGCGAGCAGTACCTCGAAATGCTTGGCCTCTGGCCGCTGCCCGATCGCACGCCGCTCGAAGCGAAGGTCACCGGCACGATCGAGCGCGATGCGTTTCGCGTCGAGAAGGTCCACTTCCAGAGTCGGCCGCGACTCTATGTCACCGGCAACCTGTACCTGCCGCGCGAAATGAAACCGGGCGAACGGCTGCCCGCCGTGCTCTACGTCTGCGGCCATTCCGGACGCGGACGCGACGGAAACAAGACGGCGTTTCAGCATCACGGCATGTGGTTCGCCACGCACGGCTATGTCTGCCTCGTCATCGACACGCTGCAACTCGGCGAGATCGCTGGCATTCATCACGGCACTTACCGGCACGATCGCTGGTGGTGGCAGGCCCGCGGTTACACGCCGGCGGGAGTCGAGTGCTGGAACGGCATCCGCGCGATCGACTACCTGCAGGGCCGTCCCGAAGTGGACGGCGAGCGGATCGCCGTCACCGGCATCTCGGGCGGCGGGGCGGCGACGTTCTGGATCGCCGCGGCCGACGAGCGCGTGAAGGTCGCCGTGCCGGTCAGCGGCATGAGCGATCTGGAGGATTACGTCGGCGGCAAGATCGTCAACGGCCACTGCGACTGCATGTTCATGATCAATACCCACTCGGCGCCCTGGACCGACATCGCCGGGCTGGTTGCGCCGCGTCCCATGCTGTTCGAGAACTCGGGCCACGACGGTATCTTTCCCATGAACTCGAACGACCGCATCCGCGCGCGGCTCGAATCGCTGTATCGACTGTACACCGACAAGCCGGCGACGCTGTTCGACATCGGCGTCACGCCGGGCGGCCACGCCGACAACCCGGAACTGCGACTCATGGCCTACCGCTGGATCAACCGCCACTTGAAGGGCGACAACGCGCCCGTGACCGAGCCTCCGCTGCCGCCGATCGACGGCAAGGACCTGCGCGTGTTTCCCGACGAACTGCCCGCCGACGAACTGAACACCAAGATCGACGAGTCGTTTGTGCCGGTTGCCGCCGTGAAGCTGCCGAAGAACGCGAAGGAGTTCGATGGGTGGCAGGCGGCGACGCTCAGCGAACTGCGGCGAGTTTCGTTCGCCGGCCACCGGCGGCCCGTGGCTGAGTTGGTCGATCCGCACCGGGCGTTCGCCGGCGACAAGCCCGGCAAGGGCTACTGGGTAACGAGCGAACAGGCCGACCCGCAGTCGGCCGCATCGTCGCGCCGGTCGGCCGAGGTCCTGTGTGCGTGGAGTTACCAGCCGGCCAACGGCAAATCGAAGACGATCTGGATGATCGTGATCGAGCCGGACGCATCGCTGGACGAGACGCCCGACTGGGCGGCGAAGATCGTCGGCGACGACGGTGTGCTGCGGGTCGCGCCGCGCGGCTGTGGGCCGCTGGCGTGGCAGGACAAGCCGCCGTTCTACATTCAGCGGTCGATGGCCTTGCTCGGCCGCACCGTCGATAGCGGTCGCGTGGCCGACGTGCTGGCGCTGACCGAATTCACGCACTACGTGGCGAGCGATCGAGTCTGGAAGATCGCCGGTCGCGGCCGGTCGGGCGTCATCGCCGCCTACGCCGCCGCACTGGCTCCGCAGCACTGCATCGACGAGATCACGGTCGTTGATCCACCCGTCTCCCACCGCGACGGCCCGATCTTCCTGAACGTGCTGCGAGTCGTCGACGTCCCGCAGGCGCTCGGGCTGCTCGCACCCCGCACGCTGACAATCCAGTCGAGCGACGCGGAGGCGTTCCGCCCGACCCAGGCGATCTACGAGGTCGCCCGCGCCCGCGTACAGATTCGCTGACCGGCGTAGGCTGGGTGCGGCACCCAGCTTGAGCACCCAGCTTGACGGGTGCATACCCGTATTGCATTCGTCGCTCGCTTAACCCGCAGCCGCAGGCGAGGTCGGCATCGTGCGAATTGCACGGATCAAACACGACCTCGCCTGCGGCTGCGGGTTAAACGAGCGAGGCGCAGCTACGGAAATACACCCCAGCTTGACTACCTGCGTGCGGCACGCCCGCCGGCGATATATAATGTCCGGCGGGGTAGATCGGAGAGCACGATGAACACCACCGTCGAAGAGTTGCTCAACAAGAAGGGCCGGCAGACTTACGCGATTCAGGCGAAGCAGACCGTCTACGAGGCCATCTCTGAGATGGCGGCCCGCAACGTCGGCGGGCTGATCGTCAAAGAGGGCGACGAAGTTATCGGCATCATCACGGAACGCGACTACACGCGCAAGGTCATCCTGCGCGGCCGTTCGTCCAAAGAGACTCCCGTCGCCGACATCATGTCGCGCGACCTGGTGATCATCACTCCCGACCGCACGCTCAAAGAGGCGATGGCGATCATGACCGAAAAACGTTGTCGCCACCTGCCCGTCTTCAAAGACGGCCGACTCGACGGCATGCTCTCGATCGGCGACCTAGTCAAGGAGATCATCGCCAACCAGGAGTTCCAACTCCAACTGCTCGAAGACTACATCCAGAGCCGCTGAGGTCGTTCTCGCGCGGCGTTGATAGTTCTGTGCGGCGCTGTACTCGGTCGTAACCAGCGGATTTGTAACGGAGGCATGAGCATGAGCATGAGCATCGCGACGTCAGACGAGTTGACCCAGTTGACCCAGCCGAATTTCGAACCCGTCTTTGGCCGGCCCACCTGGGAAATCGCCTGCCTCTATCCCGCCCAGGGCTGCTGGGACGAGTCGGAATACCTCTCGATCGGTACCGCCCACTTGATCGAGTTCGACAATGGATTCATCGAGGTACTGCCCATGCCCACGCCATTTCATCAGCGCATCGTGCAGTTGTTGTTCGAGATTCTAAAAGCCTACGTCGCGGCCCAAGCGCTCGGCGAAGTGTTCGTCGCGCCGCTGCCCGTGCGGCTTTGGAGCGCAAAGTATCGCGAGCCCGACTTGGTCTTCGTACGACCCGGACGAATTCGATCACCCCACTCGCAGCCCGACGGCGCCGACCTCGTGATGGAGATCGTGAGTGAAGGCGACGTGAACCGCCGTCGCGACTTGGTGAAAAAACGCGATGATTTTGCGCGCGCGGGGATCGCCGAGTACTGGACTGTCGACCCCGAAGAACATCGCATCACGGTGCTGGTGCTCGACGGTCAGGCGTATCGCGTACACGGCGAGTTCGGCCCAGGCGCCCGCGCGACCTCCGTGTTGCTCTCGGGATTCGGCGTTAATGTCGACGAAGTGTTCGCCGCCGGAACCGGCCCGCAAATCTGACCCGGCGCGGCCAAGAGTCCAGGACGTTGGCTTGGCTGCCATCGGCATGGATGGTCAGTAGAATGGAGTAGCGCCGAGTCCTTCACCAGTGGTCCGACCGCGCGACGGCGCGGGCCGCTTCGATCGGGTCGCCCTTCGGCGTGCATTCCAGTCCGATCCAGCCGCGATAGCCGAGTTCGTGGATGTGTTTGTGCACCGCGGCGTAGTTGATCTCGCCTGTGCCCGGCTCGTGTCGGCCGGGATGGTCGGCGATCTGGAAGTAGACGATGTCCCCCAGATGCTCCTTGATGTGGCCGTGCAGGTCGCCCTCAACGATCTGGCGGTGATAGAGGTCGTGCAGGATCTTGACGTGCGGATTGTCGACGGCTCTGACGATCGCGGCGGTGTCTTTCGTCGTGTACAGGCAGTGGCCGGGATGATCGACCCGCTCGTTCATCGCTTCGAGCATGAGCGTCACATTGTTCTTCGCGGCGACCTCGCCGGCGATCTTGAGGTGTTCGATCACGGTCGCGTGCATCGCGTCTTTGGTCGCGCCCGGCACGGTGTTGCCTGCGACCACGCACAGGAGTTCGGTGCCGAGCCGCTTGGCCGTCTCGCACGCCGCCGCGATCTCGGGCGCGATCAGGTCGCGGTTCTTCGGGTCGTTCATGCCGGGCGAGAAGCCCCACGCCGTGAATTGCACGGGCGTGAGCTGGTGCTCCTTGCACTTCCGCACGATCGCGCCCAGGTCCTTGCCGCGCCACGGCCAGAACTCGAAGCCGGGAAAGCCCAGCCGCGCGACCTGATCGAGTCGCTCCAGGAACGGCAAATTGCGAAACCACATCTCGACGTTCACCGCAAACTTGGTGTGCGGCGTGCGTCCGATCGCCTTCAAGTCATCTTCCGCACCGCTTGCGACCCACAGCGGTGTGGCGGACGAAGCGGCCAGAAACGAACGACGACTGACTTCGGACATGGGGTATCTCCCTCCGCGCCCTCTGCGTGAACCTGCAGCCACTGCTCAGTTCCCTGACAGTTTTCCGGGCAGGCTGGAAGCCCGCCCCACGCCTCACGCGATGATCGCTTCGATCGGCTCGCCGAAATCGATCTCGAGCCGCTTGTGACCCGGCACTTCGAGCCGTCGCGAGTCGAGGCCCATCTGCCGCAGCACCGTGGCGTGCAGGTCGGTGACGTAGTGACGGTGCTCGGCGGCGTGGAAACCAAGCTCGTCGGTCGCGCCGTGAGCGACGCCGCCCTTGACGCCGCCCCCGGCCAGCCACACTGAGAAGCCGTAGGGATGATGGTCGCGGCCGTCCGATCGCTCGGCGCCCGGCGTGCGGCCGAACTCGGTGCCCCAGACGACCAGCGTCTCGTCGAGCATGCCACGCTGCTTCAGATCCTTGAGCAGTCCCGCGATCGGCTTGTCCACGGCGGCCGAGCGCGTCGTGTGGTTGCTCTTGAGTTGCGAGTGAGCGTCCCAGCCGTCGTCGTAAACCTGGATGAATCGCACGCCGCGCTCGACCAGCCGCCGCGCCACCAGGCAGAATTGGCCCATGCAGCTCGTGGCCGGCTGGTCCAGTCCGTAAAGCTTCTTGATGTGCTCAGGCTCTTCGACGTAGTTCACCACCTCGGGCACCGCCATTTGCATTCGAAACGCCAGCTCGTACGACTTCACGCGCGCCCGCAGCGCCGGATCGTGCGGATACTCGACGCCGGCCAGGCCGTTCAGTTCGCGCAGCAGTTCAAGCTGATCGCGGCGCTCTTCGCGCGTGACCGTCTGGCCGGGCGTGCCGAACGGCAGCGGGTTGGCCGGGTCGACGTTGAGCGGTACGCCGGAATGTTCCGGCCCGAGGTAGCTGCCGCCGTGCGCGCCGACGCCGCCGCAGCAATCGCCCGGTCCGCCGCCCATCACGATGAACTGCGGCAGGTTCTCGCTGAGCGAACCCAGTCCGTAGTGTACCCACGACCCGATCGACGGGTGGAAGCCGTCGAAGATGTGCCGGCCGGTGTGAAGCTGAAGTTGGGCCGCGTGGTCGTTGTCGGTGGTCCACATCGAGCGGACCACGGCAATGTCGTCGATCGCGTCGCCGACGTGCGGCCACCAGTCGCTCACCTCGACCCCGCTCCGCCCGCGCTTCGCGTAGCCGATCTGCATCGGGTAGACGGTCGGCATCAGATCGCGCGGCACACCGGCGAAGTCGCGTACGTTCTTGCGATAGAACGGACTCTTGGTGATGGCCTCTTCAAACGGCGTTTCGGCGAGCGTCTTGCCGGCGTACTTGTTCAGCGCCGGCTTGGGGTCGAAACTCTCGACGTGACTGGTGCCACCGAGCATGCAGAACCAGATCACGCTCTTGGCCTTGGGCGGAAGGTGCGGCTGGCCGTCGGGTGGGGTCCAGTTGCCGGGCGCCTCGGCCCGCACGATTCCATCGCGCTCGAGCATCGCGCCGAGCGCCAGGCCGGTGAACCCCATGCCGCAGTCGGCGAGGAACGTTCGGCGTGACACGCGGCCGCACGGAAAACTGTGACGCATACTTACTCCTCGATCTCACGCAGAGGCGCAGAGGTCGCAAAGTTTGAGAAAGCCGAAGCCCTCCGCGACCTCTGCGCCTCTGCGTGAAGTTCATCGTATCGTAACAAACTCGTTATGACTGAACAGCACGTGCACCAGATTCTCTCTGGCACGCTGCGCGACGTCCGTAGCGGCGGTGGTCACGGCCGGGCCGCTGCTGGCGGCGAACGCCGTCTTCACTCCCTCGCGCAACAAGCTCGCGTGACGGATCAGGAATCGCTCGCACGCGGCCAGCTCGTCCGCGGTGGGCGCTCGCGAGAGAATCTGCTCGAACGCGGCACGGATGAACGCGACGTCGTCGGCAGCATCGGCGGCCTGAGTCTGTTGACTCAGCCGCCGCGCGAGCGTGCGGGCCTGGTTCAATGCCAGCGCACTGTTGCTCATGGCCAGCGCCTGCTGTGGAACGACGCTCTCTTGCCGGCGGTAACATTCGTTCGGGTTGGCCTGATCGAACAGTTCGAGGAACAGCATCTTCTCGTTCGGTGTGCTGCGGAAGTACAAGCTGCGGCGTCGCGACTCCTGACCTTGCGACTCGGCAATCTCCGGCCCGCCGAACGTGCCGTCCAACTCACCCGTCACAAACAGCAGACTATCGCGCACGACCTCAGACTCCATGCGGCGCGAGTTCATGCGCCAGAGGTAAACGTTCGCCGGATCGGAGGGAGAAGAAGGCAGTAGGGAGTTGGCAGTAGGCAGTAGGGACTCCGATTCCGCGCGTTCCTTGTCCCCTACTGGCAACTGCCTACTCCCTACTGCCTGTCCGCTCGCCTGCCTGTACGTGTTGCTCGTCACGATCATTCGGTGCAGGTGCTTTGTGCTCCAGCCGGACTCGACTAGTTCAGCGGCGAGCCAGTCGAGCAGTTCGGGGTGCGACGGCGCGTTGCCGTCTAGGCCGAAGTTGGCGACGGTCGGCACGATGGCCTGGCCGAAGTGGCGCAGCCAGATGTGATTGGCGGCGACGCGGGCGGTGCGCGGGTTGCGCGGGTCGGCGATCCAGCGGGCCAGCGCGAGCCGCCGGCCAGTGCTGGTCCTCGGATACGACGGGCCGATAGCCGTGTAGGCCGCGTCGTCCGTTTTGGCAAGCGCCGCGCGGGCCGCTTCAACGGCCTCTTGTGCGGCCGCTTGTTTCGTTTCGGCGTCGGTGATCGCCTTCTTCCGTGCGTCGTCCAGCGCACCCGGCGCGCGGCGAAGAGACCAGAGTGCGATGTCCGACTCAATCGCCGACTGATCGGCCCGCGCGGCGGCAGCCTGTCGCTCCGCCCGCGCCGCGGCCAATGCCAGCGGCCCCGCATCGCTTGAGTCTGTGGCCTTCGCTCGGTCGGCGGCAATGCGGGCCTCGGTCGCGACCGATTCCAGTTGGGCCGCGGCCAGCCGCTTGTCGGCGAGCGTCGCTGCTCGCTGCGCGGACTTCAGCGAGAATTCCAAATCCGCCTGCGTCGTGGTCGCGTAGGGCGAGCGGATCTTTTCGGCTGCGCGCTCGGCAAGCCGAAAGTCTGCCGGCAACTGGTCGATCGCCAACTCGCTGAATTCCGCCGCCCCTTCGTGAGTCCAGAGGGCGAACGTGCCCGACTGGCGCGGCATCGGCATCGTGTAGGCGATTGCCAGTTCGCCGTTCACCCAGACGTTGAGCTTCTGGCCGCGCGCGGCGATGTCGACCGTGACCTCCTGATTGAGCCGGATGGGATATGGAACCACGCCGGCTGCCGGGTAGTGTTCGACGCCGGCCTGGCGATGAAACGCTTGAATCGACGATGTCGAGTTGTTCGTGGCCGAGTACACGGCCTGGCAATTGCGCAGCTCGACCACGTCGAAGAACACGCCGACCGAGTGAATCGATCCGGCTTCGAGCGTCTTGTATCGAACGCGGGTTGCGAAGTCGCGCGGATGCTGTACGTTGGAAACCATCGTCGGAAAAGGGCCTGGCCGTTTCTGCCCGACGCGACCGTTTTCGTAGATCCAGTCGCCTCCGACGACTCGCCACACGTCGGGCCGCGGGCGCTCGAACCGATCGAGAAACGCCGCGCCGATCGGTCGCGTCGCCGGCGATTCACCGGCGGTCACGCGATCGAGGAAGCTTGCGAGCTGTCGTTCGGCGTCGCCGACGGCGGCGCGGGCGGCGACGCTCTCGGACTCGGCCGCCTGAACGGCCGCCCGCGCGCTCGCGATCATCGCGCTCGCAACGCTCGGGCGCAGCGACGGGGCGAACGCCTCGGCCGGCAGCGGGACCGGCCGAACCTCGACCGACCCGCCCAGCGCCGGCGGCGGCGCAGGCTCGATCACGCGGCTCTTGTCGGGATATCGGTTGTCGCCCCGCGCGAAAACGTAAGTCGCCGCATCCAACTCCTTATCGTAGACCAGCGACACGCCCTCGCGCAGCACCAGGCCCAACGTTGCGTCCTTCTCGGTCGCGAGGTTGCCGGAGATCGGTTCGGTGCGTACGTCGTGCGGCTCGAAGAACGCCCGGAAGCGGTAGTAGTCTTCGTGCGAGATCGGGTCAAACTTGTGCTCGTGGCAGCGGGCGCACTTCAGGGTCAGGCCCAGGAACCCCGCCGCGGTCTGTTCCACCGCCTCGAACATCCAGACGTTGCGGTCGAACTTGTACCAGTTGCGGCCGAGAAACCCGGTCGCTCGCGTGACGGCGGGGTCGCCGGGCGCGAGTTCGTCGCCCGCGAGCAGCTCGACGATCATCCGGTCGTAGCCCTTGTCGGCGTTCAGCGATTCGATGATCCAATCGCGCCAGCGCCAGATGTGCCGCTGGCTGTAGCGGATTTCGTTGATCGCGCGGCTGCCGTACCAGTCGCTGTAGCGCCACACGTCCATCCAGTGCCGGCCCCAGCGCTCGCCGTACCGCGGGCTGGCGAGCAGGCGGTCGACCGTGCGGAGGTATGCTGCTTCGGATGGATCGGCGAGGAACGCGCGAAGCTCGTCGCGCGTCGGCGGCAGTCCGATGAGGTCCAGGTACAACCGCCTGAGCAGCACGGCGGGGTCGGCCGGCGGGCTGGCTCGCAGGCCGCGTTTCTCGTGCTCAACTGCGATGAACGCATCGATGGGACCTCGCACCCAGCCCGCGCTCGATACCGTCGGAACCGCCGGACGCACCACAGGTCGATACGACCAGTGGTGCCGCGCCGCGTCGGTCGGTGCAGGCTCGTCGCCCCGGACGGCCGACGAAATCGCGGCACAGGCAACCAGGGTGCGAACGAGCCTTCCGATCATGTTCGGTAGGACCTCGAACAAGGCAAAAAGGCGAGTTACAGCTTGCGGCCCGGACGAATTGTGTAACATTATGCCGCCTTCGGAGGAAACAGCAAAGCCGTTGTCTGCAAGCCAGACCCGTGCGACGTTGATCGCACCGTACCGGGATCGAATAGTTTGGAGCGACCCAATGGACATCGCCGGAATCCAACAAGCACTCATCGACGCCGGGCTCGACGGCTGGCTGTTCTGCGACTTTCGCGGATCGGACCCGCTGGCGGCGAGCATCCTGGGATTGGATCCGCGGGCGCACACGACGCGACGCTGGTTCTACTTTGTGCCGGCCCGGGGCGAGCCGACGCGCGTTGTGCATTCAATCGAACGTGGTTCGCTCGATGCCGTGCCCGGCCGCAAGCTGATCTACTTGCCGTGGCAGCAACTGCACGAACACCTGCGTGCGACGCTCGCCGGGTCGCGACGGGTCGCGATGCAGTACTCGCCGATGAACGCGATTCCGTACGTCGCACGCGTCGACGCCGGCACGATCGAATTGGTGCGGTCGTTTGGCGTCGAGGTCGTCTCGTCGGCCGACCTGGTCGCGCGGTTCGAGGCGACGTGGACCGACGCGCAGCTTGCGACGCATCACTACGCGGCCGACAAGATCAGCCGGTTGATCGACGACGCGTTTGCCGAGATCGGCCGCCGCGTGCGCGAGCACGGGTCGACTACCGAATATGATGTGCAGCAATTCATGTGGGACCGCTACGCCGCCGATGGACTCGTCGCCGACCACCCACCGATCGTCGGCGCCGGCGCGAACAGCGCCAACCCGCACTACTGCCCGACCGCGTCCAACACGGCGCCGATCCGCGCGGGCGATTTCGTGTTGATCGACACGTGGGCCAAGCAAAACCTGCCGCATGCCGTCTATTTCGACGTTACGTGGGTCGGGTTTCTGGGCGATCGGCCGCCGAACCAGATCGTCACCATCTTCAACATCGTGCGCGACGCGCGCGACGCCGCGATCCGGTTTGTGCAGGACTCGGTGCGCGAGGGCCGACCGATCTGCGGCTGGCAGGTCGACGACGCCTGCCGCGCCGTGATCCGCCGCGCCGGGTTCGGCGACGACTTCATCCATCGCACGGGCCATTCGATCCACACCACGACACACGGCAACGGCGCGAACATGGACAATCTCGAAACCCGCGACGAGCGCCGGCTCTTGCCGCGCACCTGCTTCTCCATCGAGCCGGGCATCTACCTCGAAGGCCGCTTCGGCGTGCGCAGCGAGGTGAACGTCTACGTCGGCGACCGCGAAGCGATCGTCACCGGCCGACCGGCGCAAACGGAGATTGTGACGATCTGACAACGCCGGCACGTGTTGACTATTAGTCAAGTTGCGGCTATGTTTTTCTCGCTCGTAGAAGCGAACCCTGAAGACAATGATGTCCGACTGAGATAGTCCGCGGGGTAGCCGGGTGGGGATCGTGTCGATGTTGCCAGGAGGGCCAGTGCGATGGAGTTCAGCGTAAGGGATTGTGTCCATGGTCCACACGCCGATGCTGGAGTGTTCGTTCCTGATCCCGGTTCGTCGTGATAGCAAGTTGTCCGACGGGCAAGCTCACGACCCCGCGGCGTGGGAGTGGCTCGATCAGAGGCTGTTCGATCTATTCGCGGGCGGTACGCTGGACCGAGGCCCAATATCGGGATTCTAACGCGACCCCGACACACACGAGAGGGTGGCGGACGAGTCGTATAAGTTCACGGTAGCAGTACTGCGGAAGCAAGTACCTCGGCTGAAAAGCCTGCTCCGCCAAGCATGCGTCGTCTTCGCCCAAAAGTGCATCTACTTGAGTATCGCCGGCCATGTCGAATTCATCGAAGCCAAGAGCCAACGTGCTGCGGGAGACCTACGTTGACCTGTATGGTCGCAGTATCTCGCTCAAGTCACTCGATGCGGACGAGCGCGGTCTTGTCGCGTCGCTCCGTCGGCGGGCGGCGACGAATCCTGCGTGGCACGAGTTCCGGAACCTCTCGGTCCAGGCGCTGGCGCAGTTCTACGAGCCTCGTGGAGTGAGCCGCCGCAAGGTCGTCTCGACGCCGGTGTGGCGAATCGCAGCGGATCTGACGGGTCGACTTGGTATCAAGCAGGGGGTCATGCGGGCGCCGGACTACCGCGACGAACTCGAACACCTCATCGTCACTCGGTTCAAGTCACGGCGTGCCTTCTGTGAGGCCACAGGCCTGTCGGAGGACATGCTCAGCCACGTGCTGGCTCGCCGCAAGGACCTTTCCATCCAGACTCTCGCCAAGGCGTTGGCCAAGATCGGTTGCCTCATCCACATCGTCCCCGCGCCGGCGCCCGCACCGATCAAGGCTCGGAAGCGTGCGGCGGGCTGACCACGCCAACCGCAAGAGTCGTTCGATCAATCAACGGGCACAGGCATGCTGCATCCGATCGCCCTTGGCGTGGCTGTGGACGGTTGTTGCTCGGTCACTCCTGTCGATAGCCACTCGCCCGGCTGCCCGCCCGGTGTGACCGGTGCTCCGTGGGACAAATCGTCGGACCAGACGACGTCACAGTGAACCAGGCTGTCCCGAACCCAGTCCGCGTCCACTCGCTCGCTCGTGCGCGGAAGAACGACGACGACTCGCCTGGCTCCCGCCGGCCGGCCGGGTGTGAACTCATAGAAGCGGTCGAGGTAGATGTTCTCGGGGCGCTGGCATGCGGCGCGAAGACCGTCGAAGACGTCGAACGGGAACGCGCCGTCCGTCTCCAGCACGATCGCGAGCGTGCTGAACGGGTTCGCCTGCAAGTGCTCGGGCACCACGGCGGCCGCATCGTTGAGCCGGTCGTATGGGTCGCGCGTGCGGAACCAGATCGTGAACGCCTGCGAAGCTCGCCGCGGAAGGGCAGGGGGCGAGTACGGCCGCGCGTCGAGGTCCACCACGATCGACCCGGGCAAGTCACCGCCAGGCGCGAGGTCGAGCGACGGCGGAGGCGGCGGATCGAACTCGGTGTCGAAGATCGTCTCGGATTCTTCGAGTAGACCGAGCATGTCGTCGAGCGACAGCGTCGGAGTGCTCAGTACGTAGTACGGCGGGCGCGGCTGGTAGGTCAGGCCGAGCGCCGCCGCCTCGTGGCGAAACGCCGTGCCCGGCAGGATGCTGAGCTGAAAGACCTGAATATCGTCGTACAGTCGGTTGTCGGCCAGGTAGTGCATGCCGCGCCGCACCGAGTCGACCGTGTCGCCCGGCAGGCCGACGATCAGGTCGACCTTCACCTTGATCCCCTCGGCCTGGAGCGCCCGCACGCCCCTCTCGAACGCCTTCAGATTGTTCCGCCGTTCCATCAGGTCCTGAGTCTTCGGGTCGATCGACTGCAGGCCGATCTCGACCTCCTTGAAGTTCGCCTCGCGCATGAGTCGGGCCTGATCGGCGTTCAGCCCCTCGGCGCGCAGCTCGGCGTAGTATTCCAACCGGCCGTCGGGGTTGCCGGCCTTCAGCCAAACGAGAAACTCGGCGAAGTCGCGGCGCTGATTGAGCGTCGGGTCGAGCAGATAGACTTCCTTCGCCCCGCTCGATCGCGCGTGCGCCAGGTTCGCGAGCACCTTGTCGCGCGAAACGTAGTACAGGCCGTCGTAGGCTTTGGGGTAGTAACAGAACTTGCACTTGAAGATGCAACCGCGGATCGTCTCGAGCAGCAGTTGCTCCTGGGCGCCCGCGTTCAGGATTCCCGCGAGATATGGCGACGAAATCGCGTCGAGGTTCGCCATCGGCGAGCGCGGCAGATTCTGAACCATTCGGCCGCCCACGCGATGCACCAACCCGCGGATATCACTGAGGCCGTCTCCATTCCGCGATGCAGAATCGGCAATCCGCAATCGCTCGAGCAGTTCCGCGAACGTCTGTTCGCCCTCGCCGATTACCGCGAAGTCTACGGCCGCTGAGCCGAGCACCCAGTCGTTGTCGCTGGTGACCTCGGGGCCGCCGATCACGACAAGCGTCTCGGGCCGGCGACGTTTCACCTGCTCGGCGACCCATAGCGTGCGGTCGATGTTCCAGAGGTAGCAGGTGAAGCCGACCATCGACGGTTGGTACTCGCAGATCGTCTCGACCAGTGCGTGGTCGCCCAACCGGTTCGCGTCGTCTGCCGGCATGATGTCGATGTCGAAATACTGTTCAAGCCCGCGCGCCCGTGCGAACAGCTTCAAATAGCCGGCGGCGAGCGGCACGTTGCCGCGGATCGGTTGCGGGCCGAGCGGTGGGATCGGGAGTTGTACGAGGAGGACTCTGCGGCGGTCGGACATGCGGCCATTATAGCGACTGCCGCGGCGTACCTGAGCCGGGAAAAATTGTGGCGGGCGTCCGTTGGCTTGGCCATAATTCCTCACGCTCCGCCCAACAGACACACGTTTTTGTCGGTCCCCGTTGTCCCTGGAGGTCGCCATGAAACTCCGTCGCACCGCCCTCGTACCGTTCGTGTTGGTCGTTTGGCTTGCCGCCGGCTCGGTCGGCCGTGCCCAGTCGCCGCCGGAAAAAGTGGACGCCGACGCGGTGGCCAAGATCAAAGACGAGGGACTCAAGCGATCGCAGGTGATGGACCTGATCAGCACGATGACCGACGTACACGGTCCGCGCCTGACCGGCTCGCCGCAGATTCGCTCGGCCAGCGAGTGGGCGAAGGCGAAGCTCGGCGAGTGGGGCCTGTCCGATGCTCACCTTGAGCCGTGGGGTCCGTTCGGTCGCGGCTGGTCGCTCGAAGGGTTCACGGCGAACATGACCGAGCCGATGTTCACGCCACTCATCGCCTATCCCAAGGCGTGGTCGCCGAGCACGCCCGACGTGGTCCGCGGCGAGGTCGTGTATCTCGACGCGACGAAGGACGAGGAGCTGGAGAAGTTCCGCGGCAAGCTCAAGGGAGCGATCGTGATGCTCGCCCCGCCGCGCGATGTGAAGGCATGGTTCGAGCCGCCGGGCGTACGCACCAGCGACGAGCGGTTGCTCGCAATGGCGAACGCCGATCCGGCGACGCCCGGCAGGTCGGGGCCCGGCGGACCGCCGCGCACCGGTTCAACGCCGTCGGCCGACCAGCGCGCCGCGTTCCAAATGCAAAACCGGAAATGGCGCATGCTGCACGACGAGGGCGCGGCGGTCGTGATCGAGCCGGGCCGCGGCGACGGTGGAACTCTGTTCGTCCAGTCGGTCACGTTGCCGCCCGGTCCGGAAGGTCGCGGTCCGGCCGGCTCGCGCGGCCCGCGCCCGTGGGCCAAAGACTCACCCGCTGCAATCCCGCAGGTCGTCGTCGCCGCCGAGCACTACAACCGGCTGGTGCGCACGATCAAGAAGGGCACGCCGGTGAAACTGGAGATCAATCTGAAGGCGCGGTTCCACGAAGACGACCTGATGGGCTACAACGTCGTCGCCGAGATTCCGGGGACCGACCTCAAGGACGAAGTCGTGATGCTGGGCGCCCACTTCGATTCCTGGCACGCGGGAACCGGAGCGACAGACAACGCATCCGGCTCGGGCGTCTGCATGGAGGCGGTCCGCATCTTGAAGGCGCTCGACTTGCGGCCGCGCCGCACAATTCGCGTGGCGCTGTGGACCGGCGAGGAACAGGGACTGCTCGGATCGCGCGCCTACGTGGCTGAACATTTCGGCCAGCGGCTGGAGTCGTCGCCGACGCAGCGCCCGCCTGCCTCGTCAGGCCGCGAGGGTGCGAGCGGCGCGGGAGCCGGCGGTAACGGCGCGGCCGACGCGGGTGCCCAGCAGACCCGCCGCGGCGCGCGATACGAAATCAAACCAGATCACGCCCGTTTCGCCGCCTACTTCAATCTCGACAACGGCACCGGCAAGATTCGCGGCATTCACCTGCAGGGCAACGATGCGTGCCGGCCGATCTTTCGCGCGTGGCTCGCACCGTTCCGAGACATGGGCGCCTCGACGATCACGATCTCGAACACCGGCGGCACCGACCATTTGTCGTTCGACGGCGTCGGACTGCCCGGCTTCCAGTTCATTCAGGACCCCATCGAATACGAGACCCGTACACACCACTCGAACATGGACGTGTTCGATCGCATTCAAGAGGACGACATGAAGCAGGCCGCCGTGATCATGGCGTCGTTTGTGTACCACGCGGCCACGCGCGACGAGAAGTTGCCCCGCAAACCGCTCGACGGCGAGATCGTGTCGCCGGCGGGAAACTGACGACTGGGTGTGGATTCTTTTCGATGTCACGGCCGGGGCCTCGCGACTCAGCCCCAGCCACCGCGCAGCCGGCGACCAACTGAGACGCGAACCTGAAGCCAAGGGAGCAAGCTGGTGAAGACGACGACAAACCTGGCCACGCTGGGCATGGCTGTGGTCCTGTGCGGCCCGACGATTGGCGCGGCGCGAGCGGAGGATTGGGCACAGTTTCGTGGGCCTGGCGGCCACGGCCGCAGCACAACGAGTGGACCGGTTGCTTGGAGTCGTGACGAGAACATTGTGTGGAAGGCAGAGTTGCCCGGTGCGGGCGCCTCCACGCCGATCGTCGTTGGCGACCGCATATACTTGACCAGCTACAGCGGCTATGCCGTACCGAAAGAGGAACCCGGCGACCTCGATCAACTCGTGCGACATCTGCTCTGCGTCGATCTCAAGACCGGCAAGCTGCTGTGGGACAAACAGGTCGAGGCGCGACTGCCCGAGCCGGAGCGCATCCGCGACCACGGCTATGCGGCAAATTCCGTCGTCGCCGATTCGCAGCGAGTGTTTGCATTCTTCGGCAAGTCGGGCGTGTTTGCATTCGACCACAGTGGCCGACAGTTGTGGCACGCAGAGGTTGGTGATGGGACCAACGGGTGGGGCACCGCGGCGTCGCCCGTCTTGTTTGGCAACGCGGTGATCGTCAACGCCAGCGTCGAAAGCCAGTCGCTCGTCGCGCTCGATCAGAAAACCGGCAAGGAGGTGTGGCGAGCGAAGGGAATGAGAGAGTCCTGGAGCACGCCGCTGCTCGTTCCGGTCGGCGACGAGACGGAGTTAGTCGTCCCCGTGTTTGAGAAGATACTCGGTTTTGATCCGCAGACGGGCAAGCAACTCTGGTCGTGCAATACCGACATTCGTTGGTACATGGTCCCGAGCCTGGTGGCGGACGACGGCGTGGTCTATTGCGTGGGCGGCCGTTCCGGCGGCGCGCTGGCCGTCCGGGCCGGCGGGCGCGGCGACGTTACCGATTCGCATCGCCTCTGGACTGGCCGCAAAGGGTCCAACGTCTCGTCGCCGGTCTATCACGACGGGCATCTGTACTGGGCGCACGAGGCGACCGGCGCGGTGTACTGTGCCGAGGCCAAGAGTGGCGAGATCGTGTACGAGCAGCGACTGGAACGCGCCGGACAGATTTACGCCTCGGCCCTATTGGCCGACGGCAAGGTCTACTACCTGACCCGCGACGGCCGCACATTCGTGGTCGCCGCCAAGCCCGACTACGAACTAGTCGGCGTCAATGAACTCCGCGACGGCTTCACATTCAACGCCAGCCCAGCCGCCGCAGCGAACCGCTTGCTGATCCGGTCCGATCGATTCCTGTACTGCGTTGGCAAGTAGCCAGCCGATTGTTGCCGGGGATCTTCGATGACATGTGATGAGTGCGGCTGTACGGTGCCGGCGATTCAGGCGGCCCAGACTACGCGAGACGAGCAGATTGATGCGCCCAGCGCTCACGGGCCAACGCGAACTCGGACCGTGATCGTGAATCTGTGTCCACGCTGTGCCCGCAGGCGCAACAACACCCCGCGTTTCTTGGTGCTCAGTTTCTTGGCGGTGCTGCTTATCTTGACGCTATTCCGACTAGCCGTTTGGTTATTGGGATAGTTCCCGAGCTACGAGCACTGCCAGGCGCGCGCGCCGACACGAGTGGAGGCGGCGGGAATCGAACCCGCGTCCCGTGACAGTTCAGTGAGGGCTTCTACGTGCATAGCCGCGTCGTTTGATTTCGCCCGGCGGGCCCCGACGGGCAGGGTCCTACCGACGGCTAGTCTGACATGGTGTCTCGCCGAAACTTCCTCAGACGACTAGTCTCGGCCAGCCCGGATTGTTGGCTTTCTCGCGCACCACCCAGGCGCAGGCACGAGAGAAAGGGTGGCCTCTAATTAGGCCGCCAAAGCGTACTGCGGTGTAGCAGTTTAGTGTGGTCAGCTTTTAACGAGGCCAACTGACCAACCTCGGCACGCCACCACTCACCTCATCTTGCCCGGTCGAATCCAGTTCGCCCCCGGAAGTTCGGTGAAGCAGCTTCACGGCCAATTATCGGCCGCAATGCACGCGAAGTCCAGTCCGCGGTCGAGTGAACGAGTCGACGCTGGGATTCTGTTCGCAATTTCGACAGACGTACGCGGGCCGGCACAAGGCCGCCAACAGGTGCACAGGAATCCCCACGACTACCGCCGACGTCCAACCGCCCGCTTCATTTCCTTGGTCGCCTCGGCTTTCTTCATCGCCTCGCGCTTGTCGTGCAACTTTTTGCCGCGAGCGATCGCCAGTTCGACTCGCGCGAAGCCGCGACGGAAGTAAAGCTTGAGCGGCACGAGCGTGCAGCCGCGCTGCTTGGCCTCGCCCGCGAACTTGTGGACCTCGCGACGGCGCAGCAACAGCTTGCGCGGCCGCTTCGGCTTGTGGTTGAAACGACCCGCCTGCGGATACTCGGGGATGTCGCAGTCGATCAGCCACACCTCGCCATCGTCGACGCGAGCGTACGCCTCTTCGATCGAGGCGTGGCCCGATCTCAGGCTCTTCACCTCGCTGCCGACCAGCACGACGCCCGCCTCGATCGAGTCGAGAATCTCGTACTGATGCCGCGCGCGGCGGTTGCGGCAGACGATCGGTTCGCTCGGCTTGTCGTTCTTATTGTTGTCAGGCTTGGCCATCCCGCACGTCTCCGTCCTCCCGAGGGAGTGGGGCAGGCTGGAAGCCTGCGCTCCGACATGGCAGGCTGGAAGCCTGCCCTACCGACATGGCAGGCTGGAAGCCTGCCCCACGGCTTCTGGCGTCGCGGACCGTCGGGCGACATTATACGCACGGCCGGCTGCGACGAACGTGTCGACTTTGCCGGTTGGGCCGAATGGCTGAGATTCCCCGGAGTGAGCAACCCCCATGAGCGACGCCGATACCTCTGTACAGCAACTACGGGACGCGATGCGCGCGTTTGTGGCCGATCGTCAGTGGCAGAAGTATCACACGCCGAAGAACCTGGCGATGTCGCTGGCGATCGAGGCCGCTGAGTTGATGGAGCATTTTCAGTGGCTGGACCCGGCCGAATCGTTGGCCGTGGCCGCATCCGCCGCCGACAAGGCCCAGGTTGCCGACGAGTTGGCCGACGTTCTGTGCTATGCGCTGAGCCTGGCCAACGCGATGGAGATTGATGTGGCGACGGCCGTGCTCGGCAAGTTGCAAAAGAACGCCGCGAAGTACCCGGCCGACCGGTTTCAAGGACGCTACCGCGCCGACTGACAATCATGACCTGCTGGCGATGTGTGCCCTGGATGGCACCGGTGCTCGTGCTGGGCGTGGCCATGGCCCGCCCTCAGGATGCGGCTTCACCCGTGGCGCCCGCTGCCGCGACGGCCAAAGTCTGCCCGACGTGCAAGCACACCTTTGCGGCGACCGATCGCTTCTGCCCCATCGACGGCGTGCCGCTCGCCGACGCACCGGCGAAGCGAGAGCGAACACAAGTCTGCCCGCGTTGCCAGCGCACGTACGACAGCTACGCTCGTTTCTGCTCGGTCGATGGCGCGCCGCTCAGGATGACGGGCGGCGTCGCGGAGTCGGTCGCACCGACACCGACAGCAGGCCCGGCGGCCAAGGTTGCCAGTTGGACGCCGACGTCGCGCGAAGGCGCGACCAGCGAATCGCTGGCGGTCGCGCCCGGCCTCACTGGGTCCGCCTACGTGGCCATGCTTCGCGCTTCGCTCATGGCGCCGGCCGACTCGCGAGGGCCGCTCGATGCGAAGGCGCGAGAACTCGCCGAGCGATTCCGTGTCGAGCGACGCATTGCGGCGGCCGTCCACTTCCAAGCGGCCGACGTCCATCACAAGGAACTTGCCGTGCGGCTCCAGCGCCACTTGGCCGCGCGGCTGCGAGCGACGGAGCTGCGCGATTTGGAACTGGTTTCGCCGACCGTGCTCGATGCTGGGCGAGTCTGGAAGCGGCTCGTGATAGACGGGGCCGTGAGTGCCGATCGTGACGACCACGCGACGGTGCGGATCGGACTTGTCGTGCGTGATGCGGACCGAAGCGACAAGCAGCCGGCGGAGGATTTCGTGGCAACGTTTACCGGCGACGCCGCCAGCGCCGACCGAGCGGTCGAGCCGATTGAGTCGGTGGTGGAGCAGCTTGCCGCCGTCGTGGTGCGTCGCGTGCGACGGCAGATCGAGGGCCAGTTTGCTGACGCTCGCCAGTTGGCCCGCGACGGCCAGCGGAGTCGTGCGGTCGAGGCGTACGTGCGGTTTCTGTTTGCGACGCCCGACTTTGATACGCCACAGGCCGACGAGGCCAACGAGTACGTCGCCGCTGCGTTGCACTTCTCGGTGCTCGATTGGCTGTGGGGCGAGTCGGACATGGCGGTTGTGGGCGGCCACCGAGCTGCTCGCCGACTGCCGCTTGGCTTCCGTGCGACCACCGGCCCGAGCGCGGGCGGCGAACTACCGCCGGCGATCGTGAGCGTGCGCGACGGCTCGGAGATGGTGCTCGTGCCCGGCGGCGTCGAGCTGATGGGCGACGACGCCGGACCGGCCGAGTCGCGACCGGCCCACTCGGTATCGCTCGCACCGTTCTACATCGACAAGCACGAGACCAGCGTTGCTCAATACGAGCGGTTCCTGAACGCGACGGGCCACCGATCGCCAGCGTCTGACGGGCCGAATGAACTTCGCCAGTTCACCGGCCGCTCGGCCAAGTCGGAGTGCAAGCAACTGCCGGTTGTACACGTCGACTGGTTTGACGCGACGCGATTCGGCCAGTGGTCTGGCAAGTCGCTGCCCACCGAAGCTCAGTGGGAGCGTGCGGCTCGCGGGCGGTTCGCGGCCGACTACCCGCGCTCGGTCGACGCCAACTTCGCGAAGCGAGTCAACGCGCGGCAGGAGGGACTGGTACCCAACCAACTGATGTCCGTGTTCAGCTTTCCGACGGCGCTGAACCCGCACGGCTGCTTGAACATGCTGGGCAATGCGGCGGAATGGTGTCGCGATTGGTACGACCCAGGCTCGTACGCCGATTCGCCCGCGCACGAACCGCTTGGCCCGGCGTCGGGCGATTTGCGAGTTGTGCGTGGCGGCTCGTGGCAGTCGCCAGTGGACGAACTCGGCCCCGCGCGACGTGTGGGCATAGCGCCGACCGGACGGAGCGCCGCGGTCGGATTCCGCTGCGTCCTGAACTTGCCGAATGCTGCGTTGAACCGCTGATCTGCTCGACCGCTCAACTTCGCCTCGCCTCGATCGTGGGGGCGTCGGCGCGCGGCGTGAGGAAATGCGGGCGCCGCTTGGGCCGCTTGGGTGGTCTGCCCTCTCGCATGTTCTGAATCTTGCGGCGACGACCCAGACGATCCGCACGACACTGAATCTGATCGATCGCCGCGCGGCGGTCGATGTTCATGGGCACGTTGCTCAGGTAGGAATCCAGGAACACAACGCGATCGGAAACCGACGCCAGTTCCACGGGCAACGTGGCGTCGAGCGCCGCCAGGTCGCGCAGTCGCGCTCGAACCGATACCTGCCCGCGCACTCCGCTGCGCTGCAAGTCAATGAACGACACTCGCGGCAGCTCAAACGGCGATCGGACGTCGACGATCGACGCAGGTGTACCGCTCAAGAAGACGTGCTTCGAGAAAAGGTCGGGCTGATCGACGCCCGCGGCGTGCATGCGAGCGACCTCGTGACCGAGATGTGCGGCCAGTTGACGCCGCTCACCGACGCTGAGCGACGGGCCGTGCAACTTGAGGAACTCGGCCAAGTCGAGACCGAACGGGATCGCCATGAGAATCAGATAGCCCTTGGGCCGCCACCCGCCGCGCTCGGCCATCGCTACCACCTCGGGGCAGCCGATGGCCGACTCGGCCAATCGCTGGAGCACGAGCTGCTCACGCCGCGCCTTGCTGCTCCAGCCGAACCCGGCGAGCCAGTTGGCCAGTCGGTCTTTGAGATACGTCCGCCACTCGCGCTTCAGGTACAGCGTGATCGGCCGACCGTCGTCGTCGAGGTCGATTCGCTGGATCCCGCGCGAGGCGTTGATGCCGATCTTCTCGCCGTCGGACCAACTCATGACGCGGTCGAAATCGTCGAGGCGATATCGGCGAACCAGCGATTGAAACTCGGGGTTGATGAACAGTGTGGTCGGCATGAGCGGCTACGCCGTGCGGCGCGCGGGTCGGATCACGTGCTCCAGGCGGTTCAGCGTTGCCACGGCGGTCTCGAACACCTCGTCGGGTCCAAGCTCGCGCATGCAGCGATGGTCGAGCGGGCAAGTGCGAAGCTGGCACGGGCCGCACGGCACTTTCTTTTGCAGGTGAACCGACTTGTCAAAATAGGTTTCGCTCCACTCCTTGTGCGTCGGGCCGAACAGCGTGATCACCGGCACATCGAACGCCGCGGCAAAGTGTCGCGGGCCGGAGTCGGTCGTGATCATCAGATCCGCGCGACGCACGCACGCCTTGGACAACCCGACGGAGACCGGGAAGTTGAACAGGCTGTGCACGCCCGGTCGGCCGGCTCGCTTGACAATCTCGGCGGCGACGTCGCGCTCGGCCGGCCCGCACAGAACCAGCACCTGTGTGCCCGCACAGCCGGCGAGTCGCCGAGCGAGTTCGCCAAAATGGGCGGCGGGCCAGCACTTGGCCGAACCGTAGGCCGCGCCCGGATTCAGTACGATCACTCGCTGAGCGGCATCAAGCCCGCAGCTCTGCCACACGTAATCCGCCGCACGTTCGTCGGTCGCCGTCACGGCCAGGTTCATGCGGTAGCTCTCGCGCGGGCAGCCAAGATGGTACGCAAGTTCCAGGTAATAGTCGATCACCGGGCTGGGCAAGAACTGCCGGCCGTCGCGCGGCGGTTCCAGTTTGTCGGTCAGCAGCCAGCCGCGCAGGTCGCGTCGATAGCCCACGCGCCGTTTGGCTCCGCTCAACCACGCGACCCACGCGCTGTGCAGCGAGTTGGTGAACAGCACCGCCAGATCAAACCGCTCGCACCGCAGCGTCTTGATCACATTTCGTGTTCGTTCGTGGCGCTTCTCGCTGCCCGGGTTCCACGGGTACCAGGCGTCCAGGGCCGGCCCCTCCAGCACGTCGGCGATCACCGGTCGCATCAGGCCCACGATCCGCGCGTAGGGAAAGCCGCGGCGCAACGATCGCAGTGCGGGCGTCGCCATCACCGCGTCGCCGACCCAGTTTGGACAGAAGACGAGGATGTTCATGCGGAATTCGTCAATGGTCAATCGTCAGTGTCAATTGCATCCGCGATTGAGGATTGACGCGGTCAAGCAGCCGCTCGGTTCGAGCGATTGGTATCCTGCTCCACCTCGCGAATTCGCTCGACGATCGCCGTGGTCGACAGCCCTTTCACTTCGCAGCCGACGACGACCGTCCCACCGTACGACTCGACGACCTCCCAACCGACGACCTGGTCGTGCGAGTAGGTGCCGCCTTTGATGAGTACGTCGGGCCGCAGCAGGTTCAGCAACGCGTGCGGCGTGGCCTCGCTGAACACGGTGACGTAGTCGACCACTTCGAGCGCGGCAAGCATGCTGGCCCGGTCGGCCTCTGGGATGATCGGGCGGGCCGGACCCTTGATCGCCTGTACGCTCGAATCGCTGTTGATGGCGACGATCAGGCAGTCGCCGTGCGCGGCCGCTTCTTGAAGGTAACGGACATGGCCGGCGTGCAGGATGTCGAAACAGCCGTTGGTGAACACGATACGCTGACCGCCTTCGCGGCGAGCGACCACCTCGCCGGCGAGCGTGTTGCGGTCGAGGATCTTGCCGTCGGCGCGGTAGCGATGGCCGCCAAGGTCGGCCAAGATTTCGTCGCGAGTCACGATTGCGCAGCCGACCTTTTCAACCTCCAGGCCGCCGGCGATGTTGCCCAGCCTGATCGCCGGTTCGTAGTCGGCGCCTGCGGCCAGGCACATGCCGATCATGGCGAGTACCATGTCGCCTGCGCCGGTGATGTCGTAGACCTGCCGCATCCGGGTCGGGAATATCCGCGCGCGGCCGTCGCCGTGCACGAGCGCCATGCCTTCCTTGTCGAGCGTGACGATGGCCGCTTCGAGGTCGAGGTCATCAAGCAGCTTTCGCGCGAGCGGGATCGCATCGGCCGCCGTGGCGATCTTGCCGCCGGTGGCGAGGCTCGCTTCGAGACGGTTCGGCGTCATGGCACTCGCGCCGCGGTAGCGACTGTAGTCGGCCCCGCGGATCGGATCGACCAGCACTCGTTTGCCCGCAGCTCGCGCGAGCTTGATTACCTCGGTGAGCAGACCGGGCGTGCAGACTCCCTTGGAATAGTCGGAGATCAGCACGACGTCCTGGTCTGGCAGCGCGTCGGCGATCAGCCGGACGAGCTTGGTCTCGATTGCATCGGCGAGTGGATCGCGCGTTTCCTTGTCGACTCGCAGCATCTGGTGCGGATGTCGCTGCTGGGCGCGGCCCATGAATCGTTCTTTCACGGTGGTCGGCCGCATCGGGTCGGTCAGTACGCTGGTGCATCCGACCTCGGCGCGGCGCAGCTCGTCGCGCACCTGGTCGGCGTCGTCATCGTCCCCCACGACGCCCGCCAGCGTCGGCCGGGCGCCTAGCCCGCGCAGCAGATTGCACACGTTGGCCGCGCCGCCCAGCCGTTGCTCGCGCTTGTCCGCGCGCAGCAAGATAACGGGCGCTTCTTGACTGACACGTTCGGCGTCGCCCCACGTGTATCGGTCGAGAATGACGTCGCCCACGACCAACACGCGAGGCGCGCCGAGAGCATTGACGAGCGAGATGAGATCGCGCGACATGAGTTCGGGTTCCTTCCCAAGATCGGCACAAATACCCTTGGGCAATCGAGTCGGCTTCCCGCGACCGATCGCCAGGGTTGATTCTTAGGGCGGCGTAAGATAGGGAGTTGGCCCAAAGGGGTCAACGCGACTTGGCCGTCCCGGGCCGTCCCGACTCTAGGGCAACTGTTTCGCCATGTCGATCATTGTTCGAGAGTCTCGGCTCACTCGGCGGCGGCAGGTTGGCCGACGGCGCGCAGGAGTTGGAATTGGGCGCGGTTGTAGTTGGTGACGGCGGCGAGGTGGGTGCGACGCGCGGCGGCGACCGATTGGACGGCTTGAAGGACCTCGATCGGCAGGCCCTCGGCGCCGCGGATGCGGTTCATGTTCAGCTCCAGTGATCGGAGCGACTCGTCCACGCCCTTCTGAGCGACCTCGACTTGCCGTCGACGTTCGTGGACCTGATGGTACGCCTCGGCGACCTCGGCCGAGATCAGGTCTTGAATCAGTTGCCGCGCCGTTTCGGCCTGGAGTTGTTGGGCCTCGCGTTGCCGCTGGAGCGATCGGTTGCCGAGACCCAGGTTGCGCAGCTCCCACGCGGCCAAGACGCTGAAGTCGGTACGGTCGCTGAAATCAGCGAAGTGCGAGCCGGCGCCGCCGCCGAAGCCGCCGGCGCTGAAATCGACCAGCAGTCGCGGAATGAGCGGACGCATGCATTCCTGCTCGAGGCGAGCCAACGCGGCTTCGACGAGTGCCGACTGCTCTTCGGTCTCGGGACGGACGCCTTGAGCCTGTCGGATCAGTTCCGCGAGCGGCTTGTCTTCGGAGACCAGCATGACTGGCGCTACCTCGGAGTTGACGGGACGCAGAGTGACGGATGGGTCTAGTCGCAGCAGGTTGGCCAGGCGAACGGACCGCGTGTGCACGGCCTCTTCCGCTTCAATCACTTCACGATCGCGCGTGGCCAGTTCGTTGCGGGCCCGCGCCGCGTCGGACTCGAGCCCCTGGCCGGTCTTGGCGAACGCCTCGGTCAGTTGCACAAGCTGACGGGCGTTCTCCACGTCCTGGCTGGAGATTGCCCGTTGCGACTCGGCTTGCAAGAGATCGAGGTACGCGAGAGCGACGGCGAGCAGCGTGTCATTGGTGGCACGGGCCAGCGCGGCTTCGTTGGCACGAACTACCTGGCGGGCAGCAAGCGGCTCGTAGATCGCGTCGGCGACGTGGAACGACATGGTGGGGCCGCCGCCAATGAACGCTGAGTTGCGGCTCGCCTCGAGAACATCGCCGCGCGTCTCTTGAATGCGGCCGTCGTGCTTGTTGTACAACGGGCCGGCCGAGAGCGACGGAAGCCACAGAATTTCGGCGCCTTCGAGCCGGGCGTGTGCTTCGGCCAGGCGATACTGGGCAAACTGAACCTGCAGGTTGTTGGCGCCGGCAAGACGCAAGGCGGTCGGCAGGTCAATCGGCGCGTCCTGCGCGGCAGCCTGGGCGCTCGCCTGGACGATGTCGCCGGACGCATGTCCGTCATGTCCGTCAGGCGCGACGCCAGCAGAACTCGTGGCGGACGAGTGCGGTTTGTGCCAAGAAACGGACGCACTTGAACGGGCGGTCGGCGCGTTGCGGCAGCCAGCAGCTAGACCGATGAGAAACGCACCAGTTACCAGACGCTGCAGGCCGATCGCCTTCGGCATCCTTGCCATGACTTCTCCGTTTCGCCGGAACGCGATCCGGCTTGTTCGTTAGTTTCGGCAAGATTGATTCTGTCGTTGAACTTTTCCTGGCCGTATCGGACTCGTGCCTTCGCGCGACCAAGCCAGTGTCGTGTTCCGTTATCCGCCGCTTGTTCGTGGCGCAGGCCGCGCGACTACCTCCTGTCCTTCGCGAAGTTGGCCGGCGCCAGAGCCGACAATGACGACGCCGGCATCAAGACGTGACGTCACGCCCACAATGGTTCCGTCCTCGTAGCCGTAGGTTACCTACACCTCGCGCGCGGAGATTGCGACATGGGTCTGGGCGATTTTGTGCGACGCCTCTTGGGGATGAGTCGGCGCGGGAATGGCGGCCGCGGCGTCGATGAATTGGCCCGGCGGATCGGGACCAGCGTCGAAGAGCTGCGAGCCGTGCGGCCCGTGTACCGGCCATTCGACATTCCGAAACGGTCGGGCGGCGTGCGCCGGGTTCTCGCACCGGAACCAGCGCTCAAAAGTCTACAACGGCGCATTCTTCGCCGCTTGCTCGACCGGCTGGTTTGTCACGAGGCGGCGACCGGTTTCGAGCGCGGCGAGTCGATCGTTACCAACGCGGCCTGGCACGTGCGCCGATCCGTTGTCGTGCGCATGGATGTGAAAGATTTCTTTGCCTCGACCGCCGCCGCACGAGTGCGCGAGTTTTTCCTCGCGATTGGCTGGGGGGATGACGCAAGCGATCTGTTAATTCGTCTTTGCACCCACGCCGGCGGATTGCCGCAGGGCGCACCGACCAGCCCGCGGCTGAGCAATCTGGTGAACTACGTACTCGACGAACGACTCAACGCACTCGCCGCACAATTCGACGCCATGTACACGCGGTATGCCGACGACCTCACATTCTCATTCGCGGAGGACAGCCCCGAAGCGGTCCACGCCGTGATCCGGCTGACCAAACTGATCGTCGAGGACGAGGGGTACAAGCTGCACATGGCGAAAAAGCTGCGCATCTACCACCGCCACCATCGACAGCTCGTCAACGGCCTGGTGGTCAATGAGCACGTGAACCTGCCGCGTGCGACCCGCCGCTGGCTGCGTGCCGTGGAACATCGCGTCACCGCCGGCCGCCCAGTCACGCTCACACCCGCTCAACTCGACGGCTGGCGGGCGCTGGACGCGATGGTTCGGAATCAGCGCGGCGGGACCGACTCATGACTGCGCCTGCGGCCGATGATGCGCGGGATTTTCTGGGATAAGGCACCTTTGTACTCCTGCACGGTCTCCACGGTGAATGATCCTTTTTTTTGCGAACGGGCATCAGTGGCAGTTCGCCTTACAGCGGCTACTCTCCCGCGTCACCCGCTGCAGCGGGCGGAGCTGGACACCCGTTTTTGTTGGTTCGGAGGTCTACTCGAACCGAACGACGTA